>JAZUKT010000267.1:0-6967 GCA_045643445.1 Eubacteriales bacterium | reverse complement strand
CCCCACATACCGCCGACTGTCTTTGCGTCGTCCGGCGCGTTGGCGTAGATGGTTCTCATTCTGTCGTCGTAGTAGAGGAAGCCGGTGCATTCGATGCAGACGTTGTTTTCGATCGTGTGTCCGCGTCCGCCGCCGCACATGAACGCGAAGCCCGTGACGTCGATGAGGACGTTGTTTCTGGCCGTCATGCCGGAGAGCATATCGTCAAAGTAAATGCCGTTCGCGTGGCAGCGTTCGTTGCCGATGCGCTCGAATTTGTTGTACTGGACGACGCCGAAGGAGTCCCACTGACCGCCGCCGTAGAGAGCGCCCGCGTCACTGGCCTCCTGCACGATGTCGTGGTAGTAGTTCCATTCGGTCAGGTTGCCCCAGGAACCGACACCGCTCGCGGAGTGCGGCAGATAGGCGAATTCGTTGTGGCGGATGACGTTGCCGACGCCGCCGAAGGAGAAGCCGCCGCCGTACATACGGTATACCTGCGAGACGTGATGGACGTAGTTGTTTTCAAAAACGTTGTTGTCGGGCGTCAGCGTGGCCTTGTTGTCCCTATATGAAATGAGACCGCCGCCCCAGCCGAGGTTATACATTTCGCAGCCGTAGATTGTGTTGTTGTCGCCGATCGTCTGAAGACCGAAGACTTCGGAATTCTTCAGAACGCAGTCCCGGATCGTCAGACCGTCGGCACGGTCGGGCGCAAAGATCGTGTCGCACACACCCGTGAAGGTGATGCCTTCAAAGGTGATATTTCGAATCGTGCCGGTGAACATGGGAATGCGGGAGAACGAGATGGAGGCGGAGGCGCCTTCCTCCTCGGTCGGGTAGACGTAAAGTTTCAGATTGTCGCGGTCGATCCAGTATTCACCGGGGAAATCGAGTTCTTCCGGCGCGTTGAAGAGGTAGAATTCATTGCCTGCCTTGTAGGCGTTTGCCGGGAAGAGAAGTGAGATCGCTTTGGTTTCGGGATCGTAGCCGGAGATCGGTGACTCTTCCTGAGACCAGTTGAAGTCGAAATAGTCGTAGACCCACGTGCCTTCCGTGGTAGCCCAGCGGTCAACGTGAGCGGCGGCTTCCTCGTTGAGACGGAGCGTACCGCCGTGCGTGGAGTCGCCCGGATCGAGAACGGCGCCTTCTTCGAGGTACATGAAGGATTCTTCCTCAAACTGATTGGCCGTGTTCGGGTAGCGCGCCATGTTGAGAAACGTATCGCCCCAGTAAACGCCGACCGTGGTGCCGACGTAGTCGTCCGAAGTGGGACGGATGCCGCATCCGACCGCGTAAACGGGGCCGATATCGTCTTTCGTCAGACCGGCCGCGGCGAGATCGCATACGAGGATATGCGCGGCTGCCTCTTCGGTGAAACGGGCGAGCATGGCGTCATCGGTCACGGGCGAAAAAGCGTCCCGGCCGATCGTTCTGCCTGCGTTGAAAATGACTTCTCCGTCGCCGTCCTTCTTGAAAACGACGGGATCATCAAGCGCCGCGCCGCCGTCGGTTCCCTCAAAATGAATGTTGCGGACGGCATATTCGCCGGGCTTGATGTGGAACGTGACGGAATCCGTGTTGCCGGTATCGCGGAGAGCGCGCAGCGTGGCAGCCGCCTTTTCGGGCGTGGCAAACGGAGCGGATTCGGAGCCGTCGTTCGCGTCGTCGCCGTCCGGGGAGACGTAGTAATCGGAGAGAACAGCGAACGTACCGCTGCCGGCCGGTTCGGTTTCGGATCCCGACTCGTCGGGGGTATTTTCCTCCTTCGTGCAGCCGGGCAGCAGAAGCCCGGAGACCGTCATCGTGAGGATAAGCAGCCAGAGCGTAATGGTTTTAACCGTGCGTGTCATGGGATACTCCTTTGCGCCGTTCTGCGGCAGTACGATATAATTGAGATGTCATATTATACCACGGCAGACGGATGAAATCAAGCGCGCCGACCGAAACGGTCGCGAAAATATGATCAGCAGGAACCGACGGGCGCCGGCCGTGACGTTTTTGCACGGATACGTCGCTGCCCCGGCGCAAAGACGAAAAAGTTTTGTATAAGCTGTCGCTTGCCGTGCGGCCGTAATTGTGATATAATAAAATAAAACAACGGCAGGACTCTCTCGGCCGCCGACCGAAGAAAGGGATTACCATGATCGAGAAAATTTTTGAAACCATCGAGCGGGAAGAAAAACGTCAGCACGATTTCATTGAGCTGATCGCCAGCGAAAACTTTACGTCCGACGCCGTCCGCCAAGCAGCAGGTTCCTGCCTGACCAACAAATATGCGGAGGGCTATCCCGAACAGGCGTCCATCGACCGCTTTATCGAAGAATTCCCCGATTACGTTCATACCGGAAACGTCGGTCGTTACTACGGCGGCTGCGAGAACATCGACCGTATGGAGCTTCTCGCCCGCTACCTCTTTGGAAAGGCATTCCACACGGATTATCACGTCAACGTACAGCCCCACAGCGGCTCCTCTGCCAATATGGGCGCCTACATGGCGGTTCTGAAGCCCGGCGATACCATCCTGTCCATGAGTCTTGAAAACGGCGGTCATCTTACGCACGGCAGCCGTGTCAGCTTCAGCGGAAAACTCTACAACATCGTCTTCTACGGCGTAGACGAAAACGGTTTCATCGACTACGACGATATGCTTGAAAAAGCACGCGAGTACAAGCCGCAGCTCATTCTCGCCGGCGCGTCTGCGTACAGCCGTATCATTGATTTCGGAAAATTTGCCGAGGCCGCGAAGGAAGTCGGCGCGTACTTTATGGTCGACATGGCGCACATTGCCGGTCTTGTTGCCGCCGGAGATCATCCGTCTCCGTTCGGGCTGGCCGACATCGTCACGACGACGACGCATAAAACCCTGCGCGGTACCCGCGGCGGTCTTATCTTCTCGAGACCCGAGCTTGCGAAAAAGGTCGACAGCGCCGTATTCCCCGGTATCCAGGGCGGCGGACTGCAGCACATCGTAGCCGCGAAGGCCGTGACTGCCGCCGAGGCGTGCACGGAAGAATACCACAACTATATCCATCAGGTCGTCGCCAATACGAAGGCGATGTGTGACGAAATGATCCGGCTCGGCTATGAGGTGACGACCGGCGGTACGGATAATCACCTCTTCCTCATCGACTTCACGCACACGCATCCGAAGCTTTCCGGCCGTCTTGTTCAGGACGTTCTCGACACGCACGGCATCACGCTGAACAAAAACTGCGTGCCGAATGAAACCAGATCGCCGAAGGAGACTTCCGGCGTCCGGATCGGCTGTGCCGCGATGACGACGAAGGGCTGGCGGGAAGACGACGCCAGAGCCGCCGCGCGCCGCATCCACGAAATCCTCACGGATCTTTACAAGACGCTCTGAGCGAAGCGTCCGACACAGATGAATCAAAAAAACGGGTCTGTACCAAGCGTGCGGCCCGTTTTTGCATAGAACAAAAAGACCGGGCAAAACCATTTCGTTCTGCCCGGTCTGATTATGCGGGATGGATTATTTCTTGCCCGTGCCGTAAGTACCGGCGGTATCAAGAACGACGCCTGCGTCTTCCTTGCGTCTCGAAACGGCGATTCTGCTCTGGAGGAGAGCCCAGTATTCTTCGCCGTCGTTCGGAAGGTCGACCCAGTCCTTCTTGTAGGAGGAGAGCATCATCGCGTTGGCGATCGAGAGGCCGTTGATGCCGTCGTAGCCGGGAGCGATCAGTTCTTCACCGTAGAGGAGGTGGTTCGTGAAGTTCTTGAGGATACCGACGTGCTGTTCGCCTGCGCCGTCGATCGGGAGCAGTTCGTCAGATTCGATCGGAATCTGCGCGAAGCCGCGGCGGTCGCCTGCCGTGAAGTCACGTTCGTCCATGGCGAGCTTCAGATAGTGGAGGTCACCGTCGTCGTAGATCAGGCGGCCCTTGGAGCCGGAGATCTCGAAGCGGTTCGTGCCCGGGTATTCGCCGGTCGTCGTGATGAACATACCGGTCGCGCCGTTCGGGTATTTCGCCATGGCGGTCACGTCGTCTTCTACTTCGATGTCGTGATACTTACCGAATTCGCAGTTTGCGTAAACGGAGCAGGGCATACCGAAGATCCACTGCCAGAGGTCGAGGTTGTGCGGGCACTGGTTCATGAGAACGCCGCCGCCCTCACCGGACCAGGTTGCACGCCATCCGCCGCTGTTGTAATAGCTCTGCGTGCGGTACCAGTTCGTGATGATCCACACACCGCGCTTCAGCTGGCCGAGAGCACCGCTCTGTACGATTTCACGCATCTTGCGGAAGTGCGGGTCGGTACGCTGGTTATACATGATACCGAATGCTTTGCCGCTCTTCTTCGCTGCGTCGTAGAATTCGTGAACTTTCTTCGTGTAAACGCCGATCGGCTTTTCGGAAAGGACGTTGAGTCCGTGCTCAAATGCGTC
This sequence comes from Eubacteriales bacterium, assembly GCA_045643445.1. Taxonomy (GTDB): domain Bacteria; phylum Bacillota; class Clostridia; order Oscillospirales; family CAG-272; genus UMGS1696. Next base: position 2,580 of record JAZUKT010000267.1, on the reverse strand, counting down.
GATACCGATGATCGGATGGAAATAGTGGGGCGTTGCGATCATGACGGCGTCAACGAGACCGCTCGTGATCAGCTCATGGGAGTCGAGGAAATACGAAACGCTGTCGCCGCAGAGATTCTTCGCCCAGTCCAGTCTGTCCTGCTTGACATCGCAGACAGCGGTGAGAACTGCGCCCGGAACTTCCCCTGCGAACAGTCTTTCCGTATGAGTGTGACCCATGCTGCCGAGACCGATTACACCGAATCTGACATGGTCCATAGGAAATACCTCCGAGTTGTAAATTTGCGTGACTGATGGTGAATCCTCCGCCATGCGCCCGGCCGGAAGAGGAAAAACCTTATTCTCATTATAATCTATTCGGGCGCGATTTGCAAGCGCTTTGGCGGATTTTTCGGAAAAATCCTGACAAAAATCGTCACGCGGATGAAAAATGCCCGGCCGCCTTGACACGGATGAAAAAAACGGTTATACTGAACGGGAAGAATGCCCGGCACACCGGGAAAGGAGACCGTCCGACTCCGGAAAAGGAACGGACGGAAACGACATTATGACGTTACGTGAGCTCATCGGCTTTCTGCCTGCGTCGCTGACGGTCGGCGGAGAAAAGATCGTCTTTCCGACGGACGGCGCGGCTGATACGGTATCCGTCCGACTGACGGAAGAAAGCCCGGATCCGGCCTGTCTGTACCGCACGTTCGCGGTGAAAAACGAGGGAAGCGTCAATACGGCGCAGATCACGCATCCGTGGACGGTGGACGCGGCGATTCCGTGCGGGGAGTCCGTGCTTCTGCACACGCTGAAAGGCGACAACTGCAGCGGCGAAAGCTTCATGCCGGTCGATCGGGCGCTCCGTGCGGGCGATACGGTCGTGATGGAGCCGGAGGGCGGCCGCAGTTCGAATACGACGGCGTTCCCGTTCTTTGATTTTGATTTCGGCGGATTCGCCGTTTTGTTTGCGGTCGGCTGGAGCGGCCAGTGGCGCTGCGAGATCGAAAAAACGGCGGATACGCTGTACGTGCGGTTCGGCATGGCGCGCGCAGACTTTTATCTGAAGCCGGGCGAGGAAGTGAAACTGCCTTCTTCGTTCACGGTGCTCGGGGAGGACGGCGCCTCCGTTCGCCGACTGGCACGCCGGATCATGCGGACGCACTACGATCCGCTCGCCGGACGAGTTGAACATCTGCCCGTATCCATGCAGCCGTTCGATCGGTATTTCTACGGTCAATGCCCGATCTGGCCGACGGAAGAAGGACAGAAACGTACGATAGCGTGCGCGGAAAAATGCCGGTACATCGACACCGACTGGCTGGACGCCGCGTGGTTCCTGCACGGATTCCCGACCGGCGTCGGCAATTATGAATTTGATCCCGGATTCCCGAACGGTCTCACGCCGATCTCCGACGCGGCACATGAGGCCGGAATGCGGTTTATGGCCTGGTTTGAGCCGGAACGGGTACACCGCGACAGCAACGTCGGGCAGGAGCATCGCGAATTCCTGCTGCCGGTACCGGGAACGGGGCAGTGGTTCCTCTTTGATCTCGGCAATGAGGCGGCGTACCGTTGGCTGTATGAGAAAATCTCCGGCATGATCCGGGACTGCGGCATCGACAATTACCGGCAGGACTTCAACATCGACCCGCTTGACATCTGGGCGATGAACGACGAAGAAAACCGGGTCGGCATCCTCGAGATCGGGCATATCAACGGCCTTTACCGTTTCTGGGACGACTTGCGGGCGGAGTTTCCGAACCTCGTCATCGACGACTGTTCCTCCGGCGGACGGCGGATCGACTTCGAGACGATGCGGCGCGCCGTTCCGCTCTGGCGTACCGATAATCCGTGCCGACCGATCTCCCTGCCCGAAAAGCCTGCCGATACATTCGATCAGAACGAAACGCTCGCGCTCGGCGAATACCTGCCGTACCACGCGAGCGGCGTCTGGGAACCGCAGGCGTACGACGTGCGTTCCTCCGCGACCGAAGGGCTGGCCTGCACGTTTGACGTGCTGAACCCGGCGTTTGACTTTGAACGGGCGGCGGCGCTGCTCGGTGAAGTGAACCGCACGGCGGCGTACTGGAGCGGCGATTTCTATCCGCTCACCGCGCCGACCTTGGAGGAAACCGGCTTTGCGGCTTATGAACTTGTCCGCGACGGCGACGGCTTTGCGAAAGTTTTCCGCAGACGGGAATGCGAAGCCGATACGTTCCGCCTGAGCCTCTGCGCCCTTGATCCGGCAGCCACCTACCGGCTGATCGTTACCGACGAAAACGGCGGAGCTGCCGAAGAGGTACTGCCCGGCGCGCTGCTTGTGAGCGGCATCGACGTGCATCTGCCCGAAAAGCGGACGAGCGCCCTGATCGAATTTACGAAAATCTGACATCCGAAGGAGAGTATCATGAAAATTCCGAACACCCCTGTCGATTACGCGGACTTCGTGCCGGTGATCCGCTTTGCCGTCGCATCCGACCTGCACATCTACGAGGAGGACTACGATAACGTAGACCGTTTCAGAAAAATGTTCGAGACCGCCTACCGTTTCGCGGAGGATTCGGCCTATAAAAACCTTGACGCCGTCGTTCT
>JAZUKT010000266.1:0-1830 GCA_045643445.1 Eubacteriales bacterium | reverse complement strand
AGATCTTCTTTGCTTCGCTGATGCCGCCGCAGGTCCCGATGTCGGGCTGGATGACATCGATGCAGCGGTTTTTGAAGAACGGGATGTATCCCCAGCGGGTGTAGATGCGCTCACCGGAAGCAAGCGGTACCTTGACCTCGTTCTTGACGTATTTCATCAGTTCCGGATTCAGCGTGCCGTTCGGCTCCTCGTAGAACATAATGTTGTACTTCTCGAGAATGCGGCCGAGCTGGATACCCGAAGTCGTATCGGTCTTGGCGTGGTTCTCGATCATGAAGTCGACGTCCGGACCGATCTCCTCGCGGATAGCCGCGATCCTCTCCTCGGCAACGTGGAGGATGTGCGGATTCAGCGGACCTTCAACGTCCCAGCCGAGCGCGACGCCCTTGTCGTCGAACCAGAGAACGTCCGTCTTGATCGCGTCGTAACCCGCGTCGACCGCAACGCGCGCGGCCTTTGCGTAATCTTCCGGCGTGATGCAGATCTTGCGGACCGGTCCCCAGGAAAGCTGCGTCTGGGAAGCGTAGCAGCGCAGGTCTTCACGGCACTTGCCGCCGAGCAGCTGATAGACGGGCATGTTGTAATACTTGCCCTTGATATCCATCAAAGCCATATCGATCGCGCTCATACCGCCGAAAATGACGGTGCCGCCGCCCTGTCCCCAGAACGTCGTTTTCATCAGTTTTTCGAAAATGAGTTCGGCACGGAGCGGATCCATACCGATGATCTTTCTGCCGTAATCCATGACGATACCGACTGCAGCGGTACCGCCGGTGCCGTACGCCATGCCGACTTCGCCGACGCCGTAGATGCCTTCGTCGGTATCGACGCGCACCAGGATCGGTCTCTGATAGCCGTCGCCCTTTGCGGACTGGATGGCATGAACGAACAGAACCGTTACTTTCGTAATTTTCATTAGTTCACCTCATTGAAATTATCAGTTAAATTTTTTCACACATTAACCGATGCGTCTAATACATGAAAAAGACATTCTATTCAATCCGTAAATTATAATGTTTGTTCTATATGCTTATTGGTTTTTTTATATATATCCTGTGTCGAATAACAACTTCGGTTTTTGTGTATTTGTAATTCTGATTGGCAGCAAATATATTAAATACGCATACTCAAATTCACTATCGACAACGGAGGCGCGTTAAATGTATAAAGTACTTTGCCCTGAAAAAATCGAAGAAGCCGGCGAGATCTATCTGAAAAACCTCGGTTATGAGATCGTCACGCTGAATAACGTGGAACACGGGTCCGTAAAAGCCGCCATCGCAGACTGCGATGCCGCAGTCATCCGCTTCAACGCCAAGATCGATGCGGATATCCTCGGCGCCGCAAAAAGGCTCAAAGTGGTCGCCCGCCACGGTGTCGGCTATAACAATATCAATACGAAAGCCGCAGAAGAACTCGGCATTTTCGTTACGAATGCCCTCGGTTCGAACGCGAATTCCGTTGCAGAGCAGGCAATGACGCTCATCCTCGCGCTTGCGAAAAAACTCCCGAAATACAAAAACGCCCTTGAAAACGGCGCATGGGCGACCCGGAACGATATCAAGACCGAAGAGATCGAAGGCCACACCCTCGGCGTATACGGATACGGTGCAAACGGCAGGATCCTTGCAAAGATGGCCCATTTCGGCTTCGGCATGAACGTACTCGCTTACGATCCCTACACGCCTGCCTCCGCCATTCCGGAATATGTCACGAAGGTCGAGACCGCCGATGAACTCTTCAAAGGTGCGGACGTCATTTCGATGCATTGCCTTCTGACCGACGAAACCAGACACTGCATCAACGCCGAAACGCTCAAAATGATGAAAC
>JAZUKT010000265.1:0-4836 GCA_045643445.1 Eubacteriales bacterium | reverse complement strand
GGGCTGACGGCGGCGGAGGCGGATGAATACTGGATGGCGGCGGCGCTGAAACTGGCGCAGATGGCGGCGGATGAGGGCGAAGTCCCGGTCGGGTGCGTTATTGTGCGCGACGGGCGGATTCTCACGGGGGATTATAACGGCCGCGAAGCGACGCACGACGCGACGGCGCACGCGGAAACGGCGGCAATTTCGGCGGCCTGTCGGAAGCTCGGCGGATGGCGGCTGACGCGGTGTACGCTGTACGTGACGCTCGAGCCGTGCCCCATGTGCGCAGGCGCAATCTGGAACGCACGGGTGCCGAGAGTCGTCTACGGCGCAAAAGACGCAAAAGCGGGCGCGATGGGCTCGGTGCTGAATATGGCCTCCTACCCGCTTAACTTCAAACCCGCGGTTTCTCCCGCTATCCGCGAACGCGAATCCCGCGAACTGCTCCGAAAATTCTTTAAACAGCGCCGATGAGGGGAACGAGGAGTACGCGGCCTTTTGGAAAAGGCCTGGCGAAAACTTCTGAATGGAATAGGTAAAACAAAGTAAATACAAAAGCGTTAGGATTACACCGTTCGTTCGGTGCCCTAACGCTTTTTGTGCTTGTGTCAACAGAATACCTAACGCTCTCGGCTTTGCCGTTATGAAAGGAAGCGCTCTGTACTCGTTTTACTAACGAACGACTTCGCCAAAGACCCCTGATCTATCCCCAAAACCTCATTTCCGCCGGGAGGCGGCAGGAAGGGGGATTTTCAAGAGTTGAACAGGCGCGTGCCCCAAAGAGTCCTCGCCGCGGAGGACTCTTACGAAAAATAAAATAGGAAAGCCTCGCAAGGCTTTCCTACCAAACTCCCCCGAAGAAACCCCTCACCACCTCCGCCTCGCCCGCATATCGTGTAGTGAAGTCCATTTTCGGAGTTAGCCATGCTTGTTACCATAGAATACGATAGAGAACGTGCGCTCGAGTACGCAGAACGGTGGGCGTTTCAGCGCAATCCCCTTTTCGAGAGCTATAACGGGATCGGCGGCGATTGTACCAACTTCGTCTCGCAGTGCGTGTACGCCGGATCCTGCACCATGAATTACACACCCACCTTCGGCTGGTATTATCGCTCGCCCACCGATCGCGCACCTGCCTGGACCGGCGTGGAGTTCTTCTATAATTTCATCACGGGGAACGACGGCGTCGGCCCGTTCGGCAGCGAGACGTACCCCGGCGGTCTCGGGATCGGCGACGTCGTCCAGCTCGGCCGAAACGGCGGCGGATATTATCATTCCCTTATCGTCACCGGGTTCACCGCGGACGGATACCTCGTTTCCGCACATTCGAACGATGCCTTTGATCGGCCGCTCCCGTCGTATGAATACGATATGGCGCGGTTTATCCGTATCGAAGGCGTGCGGATCGAGATTTCCGACCGTTTCAGACCGCGGTGCTTTGACCGGCTCATTTCCGGCACGCAGATATAACAAAAACGGCGGGGATCTCTCCCCGTCGTCTTTTTATGACAGCCTGTAATTATTTCTTTTTCTTCGGCTTCTGCTTGAAGGTCACCCGGACCGCCTGCCAGATATCTGCGAAGAACGCGCGGATCTTCTGCCAGAACGACGCGAGGGATGCCCGGATCTTTTCCGCCGTCTCCGGCTTCACGAACGGCTTGCGGCCGCCCCATTCTTCCGTCGGTTCCTCACCTTCCACCACGATCCCGCGTGCCGCCAGACGGCTGCGAACGCTGTTCCGCAGGAGCGTGTACAGCACCGAGAAAATCGGGATGAACAGAAGCATGCCGATGACGCCGAGCAGCGAATCACCGATGATGACCGCCGCGAACGTCCAGATGGCGGGAAGCCCGACCGAATTCCCCACCACGCGCGGGTAGAAGAAGTTGTTGTCGATCTGCTGAACCACGATGAAGAGGACGATGAAGAGAAGCGCCTGCAGCGGATTGTTGGCGATCATGAGCAGCGCGCCGAACGCACCGCCGAGGAACGCGCCGACGTACGGGATCACCGCCGTCACGGCGACGAGCGTCGAAACCGGCAGCGCGTACGGGAAGCGGAAGATCGTCATCGAGATGAACAGGAGCACGCCGAGCAGCACCGCGTCGAGACACTGTCCCGAGATAAAGTGCGAGAACGTGTCGGCCGTCAGCGAGCAGAGCCCGAGCGCCCGATCGACGAACGATTTTTTCAGATACGCATACGAGAGACGCTTGATCTGACAGCCGAGCGTCTTTTTCGTCGCCAGGATGTAGATCGCGAAGATGACGGAGAGGATGCCCGTGAACGTGCCGCTGATCAGATTGCCGACCACGCCGCCGATCGTCGTTGCCCCGGACGCGAGCGCCGAGACGAGATCGTTTCCGAATCCGGCGAGCACTTCCTGCAGCTTGATGTCGGACAGCCACGAGACGAGCTGATCCGTATTGATGCCGACCGTATCGAGCTTTTCGAGCCAGTCGATCAGCTTCGGCAGGATCGTCGTCGGTACCGCCGTTACGAGCGATTTCAGCGACTCGAACACCTGCGGGATGATGGAATTGGCGATGAACGTGAGCAGCAGAAGCGCCAGCACGATAGTCAAGAGAAGCGCGAGCACCGATTTCGCCCGCTTGTGCTCCCGGACGTGCCACTTGCCTTCGAGCCACGTGAACAGCCGCTCGAGGGCGTTCATCGGCGTGTTCAGAACGAGCGCGATGAGGCCGCCGATGATGAACGGCTGCAGCAGATGATAGAGGAATTTGAAAAACGTGCCGACTGCGCCGAGGTGGCTCAGAAACACGTACAGGATCACGCCGAGCACGAGCAGCTTGACGGCGCCCGCAAACGGGAACTGGATTTTGACGGGGATCGGCTTCCTCGAAGCGGATGTGCGCTTTTCCGTCTTATCGTTTTCCTGATCCGGCATAGTGATGATCCATCCTTCTTTTTGACATTCTATCCCTATTATACACATTGCGCCGTCCTTCGTCAAGTGCGTTCCTGCGCGCGAAGCGGCAAAACAGCGGAACTTTTTTCCGATTGCGGAACTTTTCGGCCGCGCCGCCCGTCTTATTCCATAGAATAGAATGGAAGATTTTTGCGTCGTCCATTCAAATATTCATACATTATTAACAATTGCGGATGCGTATTATGCTATACTGTCTCCGTAAAGACATTTTCAGGAAAGGAATCATGATTATGAAAAAAATTCTTTCACTCATTCTGGCTGTTCTGATGCTCGCGTCCATGACGGTATGCATCATGGCAGATGCTCCGATTCTCCCGCCGAGCAAACTGGCTCCGTCGAGCTATGGCATGACGCTCGGTGATCTGCTCAACTACTGGAACGCCGTAAACAATTCCGAAACGTACAGCGCCGGTCTCTACACCACCTGGGCTACGAAGTGCCCGGACTGCGGCAGCAGCGCTGTGACCTACTACGCTGACGGCAAGATCTGCTGGCAGTGCCTCAACTCTTCCTGCCGCCACTATGGCAGCAAGACGATCGTTACGCCCGGTACGTCTGCCGGTGCGGAAGACATTTACGCCGGCAAGTGCCCGGAATGCGGCAAGAGCGGCGTCTGCATCTTTGCGAAGACCTACTACGAAGACGGCAAGATCTACGATCAGGTTTACTGCACGAACTGCGGTAAGTACCAGAAGGTAGAAAACACCGCGATCGACCTCGAAAAGCTTCCGAAGTCCGTCACCTGCGGTCACGCGAACTGCACGAAGACGGCTCCCATGCTCGGCATTTTCAACGAGGACGGCACGCTCTACGCCAGCTACGTCTGCGAAGACGGTCACCTCACGAAGAAAGCCCTGCAGCCTTCCGTACCTGCTTTTGATCCCACGGCTGCTTTCGTTATCTCCATCAACTGCCCGGCTACCGGTTCCTACAAGATGAGCGGCAGCCAGTTCGTTCCCTACGGCACCGAAAAGGTTATCGAATTCACCGCGAAGGACGGCTACGTTCTGAAGGACGTTCTCGTCAACGGTGTCAGCGTGGGCGCTATGGCGAAGATGAAGGTCCTCGTCAAGTCGAACGTTATCATCGTTCCCGTATTCGAAAAGATCTCGAACACGAAGCAGTTCACGATCAAGCTGAAGCAGAACGGCGCGGGCAACATCGTCGTCAGAAAGAACGGCGAAGTTATCTCCCCGGACGACATCAAGGCTTCCTACTACGACAACGTGACCGTTTGGATCACCCCGTTCAGCGCAAACTATGAGATCGCAGGCGTCGTCGTTGACGGCAAGAACGCCGGTAAGACCTCGTCCTACACGTTCTCCGGCACGACGGCTGACCGTGAGATCGAAGTATCCTTCAAGTGGAAGAACCCCTACGCGGACGTGATCGACAAGTATCTGAAGGCTGTTGAATACGTCACCGAAGCCGGTATCCTCGGCGCTCTCAAGGATGAAGACGGCAAGCTGTATTTCGGCGGTACCGTGAAGATCACGAAGGAAGCCGCTGCCATCGCGCTTGCTGAAATGGCTGATACGGCCGATACGCTCAAAACGGACGCTGACCGCCTCGCATGGGCGAAGAAGAACGGCCTCTATGCCGAAGGCGAAGACCTCACGGCTGTCTGCGACGTACAGACCCTCTGCGGCATGGTCAAGACGTTCCTGCTTGCCGTTGCTGATGAAAACAAGATCGCCTTCACGGGCGTCAACGCTAACGATACACTCCGTCAGACGAGCGTAGGCATCGGCCTCGTCAGCGGCACGACGTTCGATAAGAACCGTCAGCTGAACCGCTACGACCTCGCCGCCGTCTGCAACCTCATCACGAATCTCACCTACGAAGAGTAAGAGATTACGAGGAACACGCGGCCTTTTGGGAAAAGGCCTGGCGAAAAGTTT
>JAZUKT010000264.1:0-4609 GCA_045643445.1 Eubacteriales bacterium | reverse complement strand
TTCAGCGAACTGCGTGCTTATCTGACGACGCTTGCCATGAAGGATCCCTATATCTCCGAAGAGGATTGGGATAAGGAAATCGACTACTTCATGCAGGGCTATTACGGCGCAGGCTGGGAAAAGATCCGCGCGTTCTACGATCATATGATGGACTGCCTGCCGGAAGAGGATATTCTGGCGCAGGCTGCGCCGAGAACGGTGCTGAATTATGATAAGTTTGCCGCCAACATGGACGAAATGGTTGCGTGGTTCGACGAAGCCGAATCGCTCGCGGGCGACGAAACGACGCTCGGCCACGTGAAGATGCTCCGTATCTCGCTCGACCTCATCCGCCTCGGCCTCATCTACGATAACGAGTACGAGACTGCGGACGAAGCAAGACAGGCTGAGATCATGGCGGAACTGGTCGATCTGACCAACCGCATTACCGCCGCCGACGTCCAGTACGCCGAATTCCTCTATAAACATAACAACCCCGCTCCCGAAGAAATCGTCTCCGGCCCGTTCGACTGGTAAGGGGAACGAGGGGAACGAAGGGAACGCGGAGTACGCGGCCTTTTGGAAAAGGCCTGGCGAAAACTTCTGAATGGAATAGGTAAAACAAAGTAAATACGAAAGCGTTAGACCTGAATCGTTCGTTCAGCGTTCTAACGCTTTTGTGTTTATGTCAACAAAACACCTGACGCTCTCGGCTCTGCCGTTATGAAACTTTGCTCTGCACTTGCTTCATGAGCGAACGCTCTTTGCTCGTAACCGACCTATTTGACCATTCCCCATTTCCGCCGGTAGGCGGCAGGAGAGGATTCCAAAGGGGAACCATGTCGCTTGCGACGGTTCCTCTTTGGCGTGGGTGATTCACAAGAGGTACCGCGCGAGTACCTCTTGTGCGCCGTCCGCGGAGGACAAAAAAATAAAACCAGGAAAGTCCGCAGACTTTCCCACAAAAATCCTTGATTAACGCTTTGCACTATGGTAAAATGAAGAAAAACCAACACAAAAGGAGCCTCCCATGAAGAAACTGCTGATCCTCCTTCTTGCCGCTGCCCTGTGCCTCGGCACATTGGTTTCCTGCACCGGAACCACGGCCGATCCCGGCGAAACCGGCGGCGCGGCTGACACCGTCGAACCCGACGATACCGCCGCCGAAGAAACCAATGTCCCCGTCAAATCCGTCACCATCGACGGCGCGGATATAAAGGATTTCCACATCCTTTATTCGGAAGACGACGGCGCATCGGTCAAGACCGCCGCAAACGAACTCGGGAAATATATCAAGCTCGCTACCGGCCTCGATCTGCCCGTGACAACCGACGCGAGCGCAGAAGGCAAACGCATCGCCATCACGACGACTGAAGAGGACGCGGAATCCTTCACGATCAAGTCGGACGACGGCGGCCTCACGATCTCCGGCGGACGGACGCGCGGCGCGCTCTACGGCGTCTATAATTTCCTCGAAGACGAACTCGGCTGGCATTTCCTCACCTCCGATACCGTGATCATCGATCCCGCGGACGGGATCACGCTCGTGGATCTCGATATTTCCTACGAGCCGTACTTTGAATACCGCGACGCGTTGTGGATGGATTATCTGAATCCCGACATCGCGGTAAAGCGCATGATCAACGCGAAATATTACGGCTGGCGGCCGATCCCGGAAGAGCTCGGCGGCACCTACGGCATCACGGGCACGTTCGTCCATACACTCTATGCGCTGTCGGAATATCAGGACCCTGAGAGAAAACAGCAGCCGTGCCTGACAGATGAAACCGTCTATCAGAATACGCTGAAAAACGTCCTTGCGCTGCTCGAGGCAAACCCGGACGCGCAGATCATCTCCGTCTCGCAGGAGGACGGCGCACGCGATCAGCGGCCGTTCTGTGGCTGTGAGAACTGCAAAAAAGTCCTGCGCGAAGAAAAGAGCTGGTCGGGCTATCTGCTCCGCTTTGTCAACCGGATCGCAGAAGAGGTGGAGAAGCAGTATCCTGACGTAAAGATCATCACGCTTGCTTATCATGATACCGAGCGTGCGCCGAAAAACACTCTCCCGCGTGACAACGTGATCGTTGAACTCTGTACGATCGCTCTGTGCGACAGCCATCCGATCACCGAAGAATCGTGCAAACAGAACGTACCTTACTGCCGAAACATCGCCGACTGGGGTCAGGTTTGTGACAGCCTTTATATCTGGGATTACGTCATGAACAATTACTGTTATTCCGCGCCGTGGCCGAACTTCGACGAATACCGCGAAAACTTCCGCTTCTATGCGGAGAATAACGTCAAGGGCATCTTCGCCCTCGGACGCGGTGAGGACAGCGGCGAATTCGGCAACCTGCGCGCGTACCTGCTCGCCCGTCTGATGCAGAATCCGTACATGACGGCGGAGGAATACGATGAGGAGATCAATACCTTCATGAAGGGCTACTACGGCCCGGGCTGGGAAAACATCCGGAAATATTACGACTTCATCCAAACGCCGATCACCGTGGACGTCGGTCATGCATCGCTGCCGGAGGAGGTATCCGATATGTCCGCCTGGCGCGGCGCGAGCGGCGAACTCGTCGAATGGTTCGATGCGGCGATTGCGGCGGCAGAGGATCAGAAAACCGTCGATCATATCCGCAAAACGCGTATTTCCTGCGACTATATGCGGCTTTCCGCCATCTACGAGGATCAGTATACGAACGGCGACGACGCCATGAAGGAAGCGTACGAGGCGGAAGTGAAGGCGCTCTACGACACGGTGTGCGAATATGACATTCAGATGTACGAGAAGCGGAATCCCAATCCCGTCGTTGAGGACTTCGGCATGCCGCCGACCGCGTGGTATAACGCAGGCCGATCCGAATAAAAGTTCATCAAAAGAAAGTGAGATGCCTTCATGAAGAAACTGCTGATCCTCCTTCTTGCCGCTGCCCTGTGCCTCGGCACATTGGTTGCCTGCACCGGCACACCTGCCGAAATCGGCGAAACCGGCGGCGAGGTTGACACTGTCGAACCCGACGATACCGCCGCCGAAGAAACCGACGCCCCCGTCAAATCCGTCACCATCGACGGCGCGGATATAAAGGATTTCCATATCCTTTATTCGGAAGACGACGGCGCGAGCGTCAAATACGCCGCCGAAGTGCTCTCAAAGTATATCGAAATGGCCACCGGCGCGAAGCTTTCCGTTACGACCGACGCGGGCATGGAGGGCAAGCGGATCGCCATCACCACAACGGAAGAGGATACCGAAAACTACGCCTATCAATCCGATGAGAACGGCGTGACCATCTCCGGCGGACAGACGAGAGGTGCGCTCTACGGCGTGTACGGCTTCCTCGAAGACGAGCTCGGTCTCCGTTTCCTCACCGGCGATACCGATTACGTCATTCCGTCCGACGGGATCGTGATCGAAAACCTCGATTACAGTTACGAGCAGTATTTTGAGTACCGCTGCGTGTACTGGTGGGAATACATGAAGCCGGAAACCGCCTCGAAGCGGATGCTGAACGCTACCGAGCACTGGGGCGTGGAAACCCCGGAAGAGCTCGGCGGCGAGATCGGCTATGACAAGGACTATTTCGTCCACACGATCTGTCGGCTCGGCGAGATCGAGAGTCCCGACGGCCAGCCGTGCTTCTGCGACGAGGAACTGTATCAGACGGTACTGAAAAACGTCCGCGCGATCCTCGAAGCCAAGCCGGATACGAAGATCATCTCCGTTTCGCAGGAGGACGGTACCGGCGAGCAGCGGCCGTTCTGCAAATGCGAAAAGTGCCGCGAAGTCCTGCGTGAGGAAAAGAGCCACATGGGGGCGCTGCTCCGCTTCATCAATCGGCTGGCCGAAGAGATCGAGCCGGATTATCCCGACGTGCTGATCTCGACGCTGGCGTACAACGATTCCTTCCGCGCGCCGAAAGTGACGGTTCCGCGGGACAACGTGATCATCCGCATCTGCACCAACATCGGATGCAATTTCCACCCGATCATCGACGAATCCTGCACCATGAACAAGGCTCTCCGCAGCGGCATTACCGCGTGGAACGAGATCTGCGACAGGATCTACATCTGGGACTACGTGACGGACTTTGATTATTACATCATGCCGTACCCGAACTTCAACGTCCTCGCCGACGACATCCGGTTCTATTATGAGAACGGCGTGGCGGGCATCTTCTCGCAGGGCGCGGATCAGGCGGACAACTGCGAATTCGGCGAACTGCGCTGCTATCTGATCTCGAAGCTGATGCACAATCCGTATATGACGGAGGAAGAATTCGACAGCGAGATCAACTACTTCATGCAGGGCTATTACGGCGCAGGCTGGGAAAATATCCGCGCGTACTACGATTTCATGATGACGACGCTGCGGAATCACGAGGCCAGCCAGAAGGTCGCGCGTGACCTGCTCGATTGCCGCGCATACCTTGAAAGAGGCGACGAATTCACCGCAGCCTTCGACGCAGCAGAAGCGGCAGCGGGCGACGAAAAGACGCTCGATCATATCGTGCGCACCCGCTATTCCTTCGATTTCCTCCGACTCGGCGCCGCTTACGAAAGTGCTTACGCGGGCGACGACGCCGAATTGCAGGCCGCCGTTACCGAGGAAGTCAAGGACTACATT
>JAZUKT010000263.1:0-4632 GCA_045643445.1 Eubacteriales bacterium | reverse complement strand
TGCGGTACGCGCTGCTCTTTCAGTCGCTCGACGACGGGGATGCGGAAAAAATGCTCGCGTCGCTCAAGCCGTCGAAGGCATTTGCGAAACAAACCCTGTCGCTGCTTCGTACCCGTGCGGAGGCGATCCCGGAAACGGAGGCGGATCTGCTCCGGCAGATGAACCGATATGGCGACGATTTTCCGATGCGGGCGGCGCTCTATGCGCGGCTCTGCGGTCGGATCACGGAAGAAAAGGCGGCGGAAAATACCCGCACGGCGGAGGCGCTCATCCGGGCAGACCGCTGTCGTCGGCTCTCCGATCTTGCGCTCACGGGCGGCGATCTGATGGCGGCCGGACTGCATGGAACCGACATCGGTGCGGCGCTTGGCCGGGCGCTCGACGGCGTGATGGACGGCAAAGTCCCGAACGAACGCGCGGCGCTCATCGGGTACCTGTCCTCCGAAAAAGGAGATTCATGAAGATGGAAACGAACAGAAAATCTGCGCCGAAGAAGCCGGTCGTGACGGCGTGCGAGAGCTGCGTCTATTACGACGAGATCGACGAGGACGGCACGCTCGGCTGTGTCGTGGACATTGACGAGGACGAGCTGATGCGGGAACGGACGGAACCGCACGCCGCCTGCCCGTACTATCGGTTTTACGACGAATACAAATCCGTGCAGAAGCAGAACTGAATTCCTTATTTTATATACATCAGGAGAAGCACTATGAGCATCAGCGCAGCCGACATTCTCTCGAAGGAATTTCCGCCGATCGGGGAGCGAAGAACGATCCACGTCATCAATCCGACCTCCGGCAGCGCCCGCTATTTTGAGGCGGCGAAGCGCGCGGTCGAGAACATCCACGGCGAGATGATCGTGAGCGAGCATCCCGGGCACATCACGGAGCTGTTCGCGGAGATCTTCACGAAGGATCCGTACGCGCACGGCGTGATCTACGGCGGCGACGGCAGCGTCAACGAAGCGGCCAACGGCATCATGCAGGCGGGCGCGGGACAGACGGGCGTCTTTTCGGTCGTGCCGAGCGGCAGCGGGAACGATTTTTCCGCGTATGCCAACGATTCGGGCGTATTTGAGAAGGCGGCGGTCAGAAAGATCGACCTGATCCGCACGAAAAGCGGCGGCACGGAGCGCTACTGCGTCAATATGATGAACATCGGCTTCGACTGCGACGTCGTGCGCGAAACGTACACGATCAAGCAGGGGATCTTCAAAGGACCGATGGCGTATATCGCGGGGCTCGTGAAGGTGCTGGCCGTGAAAAAAGCGGTGGATTCGGAGATCACGCTCACCGGAGTGGAGGCGTTCGGCGAACAGCCGGCGACGGAATCGCTGACGGTGAAGACGAATCTGCTCCTGACGAGCTGCGCCAATTCGCAGTTCTGCGGCGGCGGCTTCCACACGTCGCCATACGCGTCGCTGACAGACGGCCTTTCCGACGTTCTGATCATCAACGACGTAACGCGGCTGAAATTCCTCTCCCTCGTCGGGTATTATCGCGCGGGTTCGTTCGTCAAGGAGGACGGAACGCTGATCGACCCGGTCAAGGGGATCCTCTCGGCGTATCGCTGCCGGGGGATGAAGATCCGCGGGCCGCAGTACTACTGCCTCGACGGCGAAGTGCTGAAGGCGGACGGCGAGATCGAAGCGGAAATGGTGCCGGAAGCGATCGGCTTCGCGGCGTTGTAAGGCTTGAAAATGAAGAAAAGCTAAAACGCACGTCAGCTGTTTCAAGCCTCATTTGTGCCTTTTGCCGCCAGTGGGCGTCAAATTCGAAGAACCGGCACAAATGCAAAGGAAGGTATATAGCCAATAACATGGAAACGAAACGATTTACGAAAAACGACAGCGGATTTACCTGCGCGAACTGCGGCCGGGCGGTCACGCCTCTCCGCTATACGTCGCGCAATCACTGCCCGTACTGCCTCTCGTCGCTGCATCTGGACGTGAATCCGGGCGACCGGGCTGCCGACTGCGGCGGGATCATGGATCCGATCTCGGCGGAACCGGACGCACGGCGCGGCTTCATCCTGACGCACAAATGCCGGGTATGCGGCGCGATCAGACGCAATAAAGCGGCGGACGACGACGATCGGAACAAACTGATCCGCCTGACCGCCATGCACGGATAATCGGAGAAAAATATGAATGAAACATTCATCCGCACGGCCATGCTGCTCGGCGAAGACGCGATCGACCGGCTGAAAAACGCGCATGTGGCGCTGTTCGGGCTCGGCGGCGTCGGCGGTCACGCGGCGGAAGCGCTCGTCCGATCCGGTGTCGGCACGCTCACGCTCGTCGATCACGACACGGTGGCGGAGTCGAACCTGAACCGGCAGATCTTCGCCGTTCGCTCGACGGTGGGCATGGCGAAAACGGACGCGGCGGAACGGCGGCTTCATGATATCGCCCCGGACTGCGTGATCTGCAAACTGCCCCTGTTCGTTCTGCCCGAAAACATCGGCGAAATTGATTTTACGGCGTTCGATTACGTCCTCGACGCGGTCGATACCGTATCGGCGAAGCTTGCCATCATCAAGGCGGCGTCCTCTGCCGGTGTGCCGGTCATTTCCGCGATGGGCGCCGGGAACAAACTCGATCCGACGCGGTTCGTGGTGACGGATATCTACAAAACGTCGGTCTGTCCGCTCGCGGCCGTCATGCGCCGGGAACTCCGCAAAGCCGGGGTACCGTCCTGCAAGGTGGTCTATTCCGAGGAGACGCCGACGACGCCTGCCTTTTATCCGCCGGAAGCGGACGAGAGCAGACGGAAGCCGCCGGCCTCCTGCGCATTCGTGCCTTCTGTGTGCGGACTGATCATGGCGGGCGAAGTGATCCGCGATCTCGCCGGATGCGGTCGTGATACGAAAGGCGGCCGTCATGGATGAGCGGATCGTCAACAGCATTCTCAAAAAATACCGCAAGGAACTGTGGCATCCGTTTATCGCCGCCGTCCGGGATTACGAGCTGATCAAACCGGGCGACCGGATCGCGGTCTGCCTGTCGGGCGGCAAGGATTCGGCGCTGCTGGCGGTGCTGATGAAGCAGCTGCACCGGCATACGGAAGTGCCGTTTGAACTCGAATACATTTCGATGAATCCGGGGTACAGCGAAGAAAATCTCGCGCGCCTGAAGGCGAATGCGGAACGGCTCGAGATCCCGGTGCGAATCTTTGAAACGAACATTTTCTCGGTGACGGAGAAGACCGACCGCAATCCCTGCTATCTCTGTGCGCGGATGCGGCGGGGACATCTGTACAGTTACGCCGCGTCGCTCGGATGCAACAAAATCGCGCTCGGACATCATTTCTCGGACGTGATCGAGACGACGCTCATGGGGATGCTCTGGGGCTCGCAGATCCAGGGGATGCTCCCGAAGCTGCACAGTACGAACTATCCCGGGATGGAGCTGATCCGCCCGCTCTATCGGATACACGAGGACTCGATCCGGGCGTGGGCGCGGTATAATGAACTGGAATTTCTCGCCTGCGCGTGCCGGATGACGGAGAAGGCGGAGATCGACGAGGATGCGTCGAAGCGGCGCGAAACGAAGGCGCTGATCCGCACGCTGAAGGAGACGAACCCGGACGTGGAGAAGAACATCTTCAACGCGATCCACCGGGCGAATCTCGATACGCTTGTCGGCTATAAGCTGGACGGCGCGGAGCACTCCTTCCTCGAACGCTACGACGCCGCGCGGGACGAAGAATCCGAAACCTGACGCCCACTTGGACAAATGCGCCAAAGCGGGCGTTTTTCTTTTCCCGAAAATCGGTCGAATCAGCCCTTGCAATTGTCGGACAACTGTCATATAATGATAAGCGTGCGCCGGGTACAGCGGACGGCTGAATTTCGCGGCGCGTGAGGCAATATGAATCAAACTACTACGGAGACCGCGCATAAGGCACCGGGCTTTTTCGGAAAAGTCGGCGCGTTCGTGCGGCGGAATCCCGTTCTGACGATCGCGGCGGCCGCGGCTCTTGTGACGTCCTGCATCGTGCGCCCGGACGGGGCATATATCGGCTATTTTGACTTCCGCACGCTCACCTGCCTGTTCTGCACGCTGGCGGTGATCTGCGCGCTCGGGGAGATCCGCTTTTTCTACGTCTGTGCGGAGCGGATTATCTCGCTGACGAAAAATCTGCGGCTGTCGGCCATTGCGCTCGTTGTCATTACCTTCGTCGGCTCCATGCTGATCGCAAACGATATGGCGCTGATCACGTTCCTGCCGCTCGGCTGGATGGTGCTCACCTGCACGGGCAACGAACGGCACATGGCGTACGTGTTCATTTTACAGAATATCGCGGCGAATCTCGGCGGGATGCTGACGCCGTTCGGCAATCCGCAGAATCTGTATCTGTATTCGCATTTCGGCATCCCGAACGGCACGTTCATGCGGACGATGCTGCCGCCGTTTCTCGTGGCGGTGACGCTCATCATTGCGGCGTGCTTCCTGCTGCCGTCCTCTCCGCTCGTCTATCGCGGTGAATCGGAAAAACTGCCGAAAGGCCGGCTTGCGGCGTATCTTGTGCTCTTTGCGCTGTCGATCCTCGTCGTGTTCCGCGGGATCCCGTATCTCGTCGGGCTGATCGTGATCCCGATCGCGCTTCTGATCCTCTGCCCGAAGGCGCT
>JAZUKT010000262.1:0-2459 GCA_045643445.1 Eubacteriales bacterium | reverse complement strand
TTTTACCATAGTGCGAACGGATTTACAAGAATTTTTGTAGACAAGCCTGCGGGCTTTTCTGTTTGTTCTTTTTGTCCTCCGCGGACGGCGCACAAGAGGCCTTTCCGGCGAGGCCTCTTGTGGATCACCCGCCGTTCAAGGTGGAAACCGTCATTGGCATGACATGGTTTCCCCCTTGAAAATCCCCCTTCCTGCCGCCTACGGGCGGAAATGGGGTGAAAAGGATAGTTCGGGGGTCTGGGGCGTGGGCGTTAGTTAGTATAACGAGTGCAGAGCGCTTCTTTTTATCACGGCCAAGCCGAGAGCGTTCATGCGGTGCGTGAAAAAATAAAGAACACCCACTAAATTTGTGAGTGTTCTATATGGCGGATGAATTGTAACGATATAATACCTATATCACCGCTTCATCTTCCGGCGGGGGCGGATAGGGTCTCGGCGGCCCCTGAAAACCGCTAAAACGCTCTTCTGGGGCTCTGAAACGCCTTTGTTCAGAGGGTTTGAACCCTGTCACCCCTATCCCCTCCATAAAAGTTCTTGCCAGGCTTCTTTCAAGAAGCCGCGTCCTTCCCCTCGTTCCCTCGTTCCCCGATGCGCACGATGCCGCAGGTGATATCATCGAGTGAGCCGCGGCGGGCAGCTTCTCCGACGATTTTCCGAGCGGCGGCACGTTCCTCCCCCCGAAGGATCGTTTCATCCGCCGTCATCAGATCGAGCAGCCACGGTGCGTCCTCATACGAATGTGCGACGCCGTCCGACATCATCACCACGGAGTCCCCCGGCTCCAGCGTGAACGATATACTTTCGGCATCGAGCGCCCGCATGATCCCGATCGGCACCGTCTTCGACTGCAGGCGGAAGATACTCCCGTTCCGCAGCACGAACGACGGCGCCGCGCCGCTTTTGATAAACCGTGCCTCCCCCGTCAGGAGATCAAATTCCGCGATGTCCACCGTCGCCGAGCACTCCCGCTCCGTCGACCGGATCATCTGATTGAGCATCCGGAGCGCCGATTCCAGATCCGCCCCCGAACGGATCAGCCGCTCCAGAATCCCCACCGCCATGCCCGAGGTCAGCGCCGCCTCCTTTCCGCTTCCCATTCCGTCGGAAAGCATCATGTAATACCGGCCGTCCGCTTCAAACGACGTGATCTGATCGCCGCAGACGCCCGCCGGTTCCTCCTCCGTCAGCTCCACGACCGCCTCGCCCCCCGGTGAGTCTGCATCGCAGCTGCGTTCATCGCTCCAGTACATCGGTACGCTCGATGCCGCACACGAGTACGTGCCCGCGTGGCACTCGAATTTCGGAACCGTCTTCATCTTCATCGACAGCACCGCGCCGTCAAGGGAAAATTCCGGCATGGAGAGCCGCGTGCCCGCCATCCCTTCAAACAGCCGCCGGATCTCTTCGCCGCCGAGCCGCGTCGATCCGAGATCCACGTCTCCCACAAAGATCGTGCGCGCCCGACTGCCGTACACCGTCACCGTCGAGGCCGAGAAATCCTCCGCCCGCAAGAGCCGCCGCATCTTCGCCGACAGCGCTTCGTCCACTTCCGCCGCCTCCCGCTGACGCTCGCCGAGCCGCCCGAGCAGCTCCGCCGCCAGTCCGAGATCCAGCGCCGTGATCCCGAGTCTGTCTCCGTCCCGGTGCAGCGCCGATTTGCGCGCCGTCTCCAGATTCACTTCATCAAGGATCCGCCCCATATTCCAGCAGGCGGACGCGAGCGTCGGCGGAATCGAGGCGGCACTCACCGCGCCCGTTTTGTCCAGCTCCGCCGTCATCGCCCGGATCGCCGCCCCGGCTTTATCGACAGTCGATCCGCGGCATCTCGTCCGATTCCGGCACAGCGAGCAGTACGTCTCAAAACTCGTCTCCACAAGGGAGCGCATTTCCTGTTTCCCAGGCCGGGAGAGACGTGACGCTACGCTTCCGAGAACCGTCGATACCGCCGACAGCCCGTCCGACAGCCCCGCGATCCGTTCCTTCATTTCCGATGCGGCCGCTTCCGACATGATCGCCGCACTCCGCCCGCGTCCGTCCGTGATCGTCGGTCCGAACAGTCCGGGCGGCAACTTCAATAATCCTCCGTGCACAAGAGGAAGAAGCACCACGGCAGCCGCGGCGGCAGGCGGAAACACAACGGCAAGCCCCCGGACGCCTTCCGCGAAGACCGCCCAGATCACCGCCGCCGCAGATCCCGCCAGTACCGCGAAGATCCGCGATACCGACGACAGTCCGCCGGCAGCCCACGCCGCAAGCGCATACGCAGGCGCCAACGCAGGCCCGGTCAGGAGTCCCGCCGCCAATCCGAGCACCGTTCCGCGATGCGCGCCGAATTCGAGCGACACGGCCATCGCCGCAAGCAGCCCGAAGAGAACACCGAAATCAAAGCGCCATCCCGCCGACAGCGTGTGCAGCGAGAGCGCCATCACCGCCGCCGCCAGACAGAGTCCCGGCTCGCG
>JAZUKT010000261.1:0-3180 GCA_045643445.1 Eubacteriales bacterium | reverse complement strand
CGCGTCGATCAGCTCGCACCCATCCGCGGCGATAAAGTATTTTCTGAGTTCCCGGCCGAGATCGCCCCGCACGGGAATATTCTGCAGGTTCGGATCGCTCGACGCAAGCCGCCCGGTCGCCGTGCCCGTCTGATTGAACGTCGTATGGATCCGTCCGTTCTCATCCGCCTGCTCGGCCAGTGCGACGCCGTAGGTCCCGCGCAGTTTCGCCACCTGCCGGTACAGGAGAATATCGCCGATGATCGTATGATACGGGCGCAGTTCTTCGAGCGTATCGGCGTCCGTCGAATAGCCCGATTTCGTTTTTTTCCCGGCGGGCAGACCGATCTCCTCGAACAGAACTTCGCCGAGCTGCTTCGGGGAGTTGATATTAAATTGATGCCCGGCCTGCATCCAGATAATGTCGGCGAGGCTTTCTTCCTGCCGGCGCAGTTCCTCCGCGTAGGCGCAGATGCCATCCGGGTCGATGCGGAAGCCGGTTTCCTCCATCTCGGCAAGCACGACGGACAGCGGCAGCTCGATCTCTTGCATCAGCTTCGTCATGCCGCTCTCGTCGAGCATCGGTTGCGTGATTTCGTAAAGCCGTTCGATCGCCGCGACGGCCGATTCGGGTGTATCCGCTTCTCCTGCTCCGTAGCGGACGGCCTGATCGACGAGTCGATATTTACCCTTGCCCGGTTCGAGCAGGTAGGCGGCCAGCATGGTATCGTAGACGCAGCCGAGTTCGTCGCCGCTCAGCCGGACAGACCGCAGCAGCGATTTATAATCGTGACAGATGACTAACCGTCCGCGCAGGAAAGCCTGTACCGCTTCCGCATCCACAGCGCGGCAGACGGTAACGGTATTCTCTCCCGTTGAAACGGCGAATTGTCCGTGTTCGTAATAGACGGCGGCCGGATCCGTCACGTGAATCTCTGCAAGTGAATCCACCTCGGTCACGGTCAGCTCCGGCGTCTCTGCCGCAGGCTGATAGGGCATCGTCAGGCCGAAACGCTCCGGCATACCGCGGAATTCGAGCTCCCGGCACAGGGCGGCGAAATCGGCCGGATCGACGGGACACGGCTTGAACAGCTCGTCCGGCGTTCCGATCGGCGCAGTCCGGCAGATCTCGGCGAGCTCCCGCGACAGGGCGGCGGATTCTCTGCCGTTTTCAAGTTTCTGCACGACGGACTGCGACTGCCCGAAGAAGGTTTCGTCCCCGTAAAGCGCATCAAGGCTGCCGGCCAGCTGGATCAGCTTGAACGCCGTCTTCTCACCGATCCCTGCGACGCCGGGAATATTATCGGAACTGTCGCCCATGAGCGCCTTGACGTCGATAAACTGCGTCGGCGTGACGCCGTAATCTTCGGCAAAACGGGTTGGATTATAGTAAACATCTTCTTTATTTTTTGCAAGAATGACGGTCGTGTGCGGCGAGATCAGCTGAAGTGAATCCCGGTCGCCCGTCAGAACGTATGTCTCGTATTCCCCGCTCTCGTCGCCCATCCGCGCCACGGTGCCGAGCACGTCGTCCGCCTCATAGCCGGGACACTCGATCACACGGAAGCCGAGGTCTGCGGCAGCCCGCTTCGCATACGGCATCTGGACGCGCAATTCGTCCGGCATCGGTTTGCGCGTGGCTTTATACCCGTCGTAACGCAGGTGGCGGAACGTCGGTTGATGCACGTCAAACGCACAGAGGCACACATCCGGTCGGACGGTATCAAGATGCTTCTTGATGATCGTCAGAAATCCGTACACGGCGTTCGTCGGCAAACCTTCGCGCGTGCTGAGCGTGCGGACGCCGAAAAACGCACGGTTCACGATGCTGTTTCCGTCCAGGATCAGGATTTTTTTCATGAGCGTTCCTCTCCGTTTGTTCGTTTATTCTGCCGCGTCGGTACGGCCTCTTTTCCTCTGTATGATAGCACAACCGGCCGTTTCTGTCAAGCAAAGCGAGCCTTCCCGGATGACCGTGCGATTTCTGTCGGATCCGGGCGGATGATTTTTTCGCATCGGCGCCCGTTTCCGACAGAATTTTCGCGTCCCATCGCTTATAATAGGGTCAAACCATTCAAGAGGAGCGCTCGACATGATGACAGAACAGGATTTCTCCATGAAAAGCATCACCGCGGGGCAGACGCTGACCGTTTTCCTCGAAGGCGACATTGATCACCACAACGCACGGCTCATCCGAAGCCGTATCGACACGAAAGTCTACATCCAACGGCCGGACGAGCTGATCCTTGACCTCTCGCAGGTCTCATTCATGGACAGCTCCGGCCTCGGGCTGATCCTCGGACGCTACACGAAGGCAGTCGAGCTCGGGATCACCTTCAAGGTCGCCAATCCGACGCCGCAGATCAAACGAATTCTCGATCTCGCCGGAACGGAGCGGCTGATCAAAATCGAAAACAATCCCGTTCCGTCCCGATCCGGCTATTAAAGGAGGTTTGTATGTCCAAATCCGCCCTGTGCAATCAGGTCAAATGTATCTTTCCTTCCCTCTCGCAGAACGAAGCCTACGCACGTGCCGCCGCGGCCGCCTTCTGCGCGCAGATGAATCCCACCTGCGACGAGCTGTCCGACATCAAGTGCGCCGTTTCCGAGGCGGTGACGAACGCCATTGTTCACGGCTACCGCGACACGATCGGCGACGTCATCCTGATCATGAAGATCACGGACGACCGCGTGTTCCACATCGAGGTGCGCGATCACGGATGCGGAATCGCCAATATTCAGGAGGCCATGCGCCCGCTCTTCACGACCGATCCCGAAAACGAGCGCAGCGGCATGGGTTTCACGATCATCGAAAACTTCATGGATTCCCTGCGCGTTCTCTCGAAGCCCGGCCGCGGCACGAAAGTCATTATGTCGAAGAAGCTCTCCCTGCTCCCTCTGAAACGGTGATCCCTACATAGCGGAACGCTATCATTCTATTTGGGGGAGACTGTTATGGCACAAGGGGATTACGCAACGAACGACATGATGCGGCTGATGCGCGCGTACGCACAAGGAGACAAATCGCTCGAAAGCACGCTCATGCAGATGAACATGGGACTCGTGAACGGGCTGGCCTGCCGATTCCGCGGACGGGGCACCGATTTTGAAGATCTCGTTCAGATCGGCTCGATCGGGCTCCTGAAAGCGATCCGCAGTTTCGACGTGGAACGCGGGTTCGCCTTCTCCACCTACGCCGTG
>JAZUKT010000260.1:0-6561 GCA_045643445.1 Eubacteriales bacterium | reverse complement strand
AATTCGATCGTGCCGCCGCACATTTTACATTTGAATATGGACATAACGTATTGCCTCCTTTAACTTTGCCGGGGACTTAGTATGTATCATTATTTCAATAACTTACACTTCTTATTTCTGTCGCCAATCAGCACAACAAGTTCATCTGCAAGATTGCTGATACTGTCCGCACCACATGTCACGGCATTGGAAAACTCGTTGAACTTCAGTGTGATCTGACTTTCAACGCCTGCGAGAGTATCGCTACTCATCGGATCGGAATAGCGTACCGCCTCAAAAACCTTCTTGCAGGCTGCCTTGGCGTCATCCGACTGTGCATGTGCAAGAAGGCTATCCGCATCGACCGTCAGAGACTTGACGAAGAGCGTCTGTGCCTTGATCTTATTATCAACGCCTTCGACGATAGAGGCAGCCGCCTCGGCTTTGATGAGCGCAATGGCGTAGATCGCCAGAACGATCGCGCAGACGATGATCCCGACATAATACGGCAGCGGAGAAATCAGCATGCACAGACCGCCGGCCACAAACGATACGATAAGGCCGGTATAACTGATCGTTACAAGCGGCAGACGATAGAACGTCGCCGTGGCGTTCTTTTTGTTCAGCGCAATATAGGAGCAGATCAGCTGCCCGATAAAGGCAAGTGTAATAAAGACGTACCCGATCCAGAATGCGGGTGTGTATTTTTCGTATCCTTCCCAACCGACCGACACGAACGCGATCACGTTAAACAGAGCCAGCAGGATCAGCCAAGCGGCGATGTACAGTTTGAATGTCTTCTTCATGGTTTGTTCCTCCCTCACAGAATGCTCGAAAGCAGTTGTTTTTTCAGTTCAGCGAATTCTTCTTCACTGATCAGTCCGGCCTCTTTCATGACAGACAGTTTTTCAACCTTGGCCTTGAAGGCGGCCATATCGTCGGCAGGCTGTGTCGGAACAGCAGAGCCTGCGGCTGCGTTCATCGCACCGTTCACGGCATTGCCGACGACACCGCCGACTGCACCGCCGACGCCTGCCATGGCACCGAGCCCGACACCCATGTTGGTAAACTGGCCGACCGCCTCGTTTGCCGCAACTTTTTCAGCGACATCGAATCCGCGTTCCTGGGCGTAGGTGTAGCCTTCCTGCGCACGCTTGGTTGCCTGTGCCTGAGAATCGATCACGACCTTCTGTGCTGCGGTCTGCGCGTAAATGAGATCAGTCTGCTGACGCAGTTTGGCTTCGGCAATGTCCGCGTACTGACGAAAATGCAGTTCCTTGAATTTTTCGTACTGCTTTTCACCGTCCGGCTTCACGACCTGCGTAACGAAGAAACGTTCCAGAGCGACGCCGTATTCGGCAAAATCGGGTTTCAGCTGATCATGGAGCGATTCCGAGAAGGCCGTCAGATGCTCGTCGATCTCGAAAATGCTGACGGCATTGTTCTTCATGTACTGCGCCATGTACGTTTTGACACGGGTCATGAGGAAGGCGCGGAAGAACGAAACGAGTTTTTGCTGACCGAGCGCTTCTTCGGTTCCGACAAGTTTCAGGAGAAGTTTTCTGCTGTCATCCGCGCGGAGAGACATTTCGCCGCTCGCGCCGATGGAAAGCGGGAAACCGTAAGTCGGTTCAACGTACGTAACCTTGCTGTCTGTGCCCCATTTGACGGACATCTGCTCGGTTTTGTTGATGAAATACACTTCGCAGTGGAACGGCGTCTGGTCGCCTACGGCACGGTTCAGAAATTTACCAAGCTTCGGGATGTTCTGTGTTTCAAGCGTGTAACGGCCTGCGCCGAACAGATCGAGCGCCTGACCGTTCATGAAGAAAATGGCTTCCTGCGATTCGTGAACGATGAGTTGGGTGAGCGAGTTGAAGTCCTCGCACGGGTGCTTCCAAATGAACGTACTGTTATCGCCTTCGTACTTGATGATGTCTGCGATCTGTGACATGATTTTTCTCCTTAATTTTCAATTTTATCTTGGCATTTGCTTTTTCTGCATTTTCTTGAACTTTCTGCCAAAATATCAGGGTGATTCTTTGCTAATCTTGAAAGACGTCTGGCTTCATTATATAGCAGGCGGGTATATTCGTATCCTTCTTCAGCAATACGTTTGGAATCATTTTTTCTGCCGGTGTATACTTCTGCACGTTTATATAATCCGTGTATATATGTATTGCGGTTGTCTATCCATTTTTTCAGCGTTCCTTTGGAAGAGAAAAAATTGGGTGGTAATTTAGTCGTTGTGAAACACGAGCAGTTTTTTCGATAATAATGCAAGCATTCAATTCTGTCAGAAACATTGATTTTCTTCCTAATTTTCGGCTCTAAGTATTTATTACAAGGCATTCCGAGTATTCCGAGAATGACTTCAAGCCTTCCTTCGATTGCGGCATATTCCAAAAATATCGCTTCGAGGAAATACCCGTTTTCAATAGCAGCCCTGCATCTGTCAAACATATCCCGATGCATTGTTACCTGCTGCTTCGCAATGTCATTCATCGCTTTCACCTCCATAGTTGATCCACAAAGCGGGGCGAACGCAGACATCAGCGGCGTCGACAGTGTGACCAAGGCAAGAGACCGGGCCGTCAATGCGGACATAGGCGGCGAAATCCTGATAACAGCCGGGCGACCGGGGCCACCACTCGCACGTGGGTTCGCCACTTGCTGTTTTAATATATCCATAGTCTGTATCTGCACCTTGTGCCTTTGCGAAAGCGGTCGGGGCACATTTGCGTGATTCGTCAGTCGTAAAATACTTTTTCGCTTCTCTATAGTTGAGCAAGAACACTTTATCATTGGTAGAGTTACCGGGATTAGTACTGTATTCGGGATTCTTTTCAGCGAACACAGATACGGAAGGAATCAACTCTTGATGTTTTGCAGAGAATGCGGTATTCAAAAAGCTGTCGTTCAACCATTTTCTGAGAGTGCATTTTTCCCAAGTCACATCAGTGCATGAAGTGTTGTACTGTTGGCAGTCAAGCGCATATTTGCTGATAACAAGGGCTTTACTGCCTTCAACATTAAGTACGATCCATTCGATTTCTTCTTTCCCGTTAGTTGTATTGTTATCTTGCTCATAGAAACCGAACTTTATAGTATCGCCTTTTTTTATTCCGGAAAGGTTTGGCTTCTGTACTATGAATAGGCATTCTAACGCTTTGTCTTTGCTATCTTTATACCCATTCAATGCCTCAAATGCAGTAATTGCTTCATCATATTTACAAGCATCCATCAAAGAGACTGCGGTGTTATAATCGATGTCTTTTAACGCTGTTTGACAAAGTGAAATTTTGTCTTTGCTATCTTTATACCCATTCAATGCCTCAAATGCAGTAATTGCTTCATCATATTCCTTATTATTCATCAAAGCAACAGCGGCGTTGTATTTGTTATTTGGAATAATCACCGTTGTCAGAACAATTACAAATGCGATACACGCCGCAACAATAGGCGTACCGATAGCAAATGCCTTTTTACGCTTTTTTGCTGCCTTTTCAGCTGCGATTCTATCGGCTTCGTCTTTTGCTTTGATTTCCTCGATTTTCTTTTGACAGGCCTCGATCTGTTTGTCTGCGTCTTTCCAGCCGTTGAGAGATTTCAGTATTTCAATTGATTCTTCAAGCGGATGAATACCAAATTTGCCTACCCATATGTGTGAGCCACTCAAAGCCATTACGGCTTTCTCATACTGGCTGTCTTTCACACACTCATCCGCTTTTTGGAGACACCGCTCTATCATTGTATCCGCATCTTTGTAGCCGTCCAACTTCCTGAACGATTCGGCGGCTTTTTTGAAAGCTTCTTCTGTTCCGGCATCTTCAAAATCAGATAAAGCGTTTTCGTAGCGGGCATTCAGATTCCGTTCGGTAATGAAAGAAATATATCCTTTTACCGTGTCAGCCAACGCCGGGTCGGCAAAGCGCAATATCTTTTGATAGTTGTTGAGGGTATCAAACGGCTTCTCGCAGTCCTTCAGATCCTCCTGCTTTCTGACTTTCAGCTCCGCCATCAGTTTGCCGAGATAGGCGCGCGCGTCCTTAGGGTTCTGGTCGAGCACCTTTTCACAGTATTCGTTTGCATCCTGCCAGCTGCCGTCTTCGAGGAACATGAACGCTCTTTCAAGCAGCGCCGCGGTGTTGATGTTCCCGTTTTCAACGACGACGGTCTCTTTTACGGCGGTTTTCGTCTCTTCGGTCGCCGTGATCTTTTTGATACCCCGGATCAGATCCTGAATAAAGCCGATTTTCGACATATCGTACGACTGAAGGACGGACAACTGTTCCGGCAGATCGTACGGATCCATGCCCTTATAGCAGGGAAGCAGGACTTTGGAGCGGTCACGCTTCACGATGGCTAGATAGCGGCTCCATTCGTTCTTGACCCATACCGCACCAAAATGCTCCGGCTTCGTGCCGACGACGACCATGGCCTTGGCAGAGTTCAGCGCGGCAAAAATGTACGGCTCGTATTCGCTTCCGGCTTTATCTTCCAGCGTGATCCGCGCAAAGAAGACGCGCAGTCCGGCATCCGTGAGTTGATAGTAAATATCCTGCGCAAGCGTGGAGTCGACCGTGCGCTGCCCATTTTCATCGGATTCCTTATAGCAGATGAATACGTCATACGGCTTCTCGTTCTGTGACGCTGCCAAAATCCCGCGCTGTACGTCGGTAATTCTGGCACCGTCACGGATGTACTGCTTCTGCGTGACGCCCTCCGACAACGAGACGGCTTCTTTATAATCGACATCTTCGGTGAATATGTCGAAACTGGCGCGGTGGCAGGTCGGCAGATACTCGGTCGTAGCCGGATCTTCTACCCATTCGATGCCGAACCGGCACAGCGCGCAGCACCAATGCGCCTCGGCGTCGGTGGGATCCTCCTGAACGATCCGTTCGTATACCTGCAGAGCTTTGTCAAATTCGCCGATCCGGCGGAAATGATTGCCGCGGTTAAAGGCATCTGCGCGCTGCTCGTCGCTGACTTTCGGGAAAGTCATCATGCTTCCGCAACTGTCGCAGGTGCCGAAAGTCTTATCGGCGGAAATCTCAATATCGCCGCCGCACATTTTACATTTCAGAATTGCCATAGACGTTTTTCCTCCACATCTTACTCAAACATGGAAATGAATGTATATAAACCCCATAATATACCATAATTATACTATATCTTTGAGAAAAAAGCAAGAATCCAACGGGGAATATTGGTAAATTATTCGGACAAATAGCTTTCCATACTATAACAGATTATGCCGATAATGCCGGTACACTCAAGAAATACTGCAAAGACTTAGGGAGTGAAATTCATGTCGGAGATATAATAGCAGAGGTAGAATTGCCCGATGGAAGTATTAAGAGCATTACTGCTGACCGTAACGGAGTATTGAGTGTGCTTCTTTTAGAGGTTGATACCCCTATACTTGTGGGGACAGAGATTGCCAGGGTAACACCGAATGGGGTCGGCTCACAAGTGGCTGTATGCTATGTGCCGTTGGCATATGCTCAAAAGTTCAAAGAGAACATGCAGGTCTTAATATACCCTATTGCTGTAGACTCACAAAAATACGGGCATATGGAGGCGAAGATTGTATCGGTGGATGAATACGCTGCCAATATCAATTCGCTGGCGTATGTTTTAGGCAGCGGAAACTTGGTGGCAGATCAGTTTGCTCAAAGCGGGCCGATTGTGGCAATTGTATGCGAACTAAAATCAGATAAATCAACAAAAAGCGGCTTTTATTGGTCTGGAAATGCCGGGAAAAAGCTTACCGTTTCTAATGGAACTTGTATTTCTGCAAAAGTTGTGGTAGACGAATGCGCTCCGATTACAAAATTAATAGGAAAGCTTAAGAACGATATGGAGGGCTGATGATGAGCAAATACGTCAAAACGCCAAGAAAGCGCGGACAGAACTCCGGCCATAAATTCATCCGCACTTTCTTGTGGTCGGATATGCCCGGTCCAAACGACGGCGGTGGGGAGCAATCTCTGCCGCCGTGCTTTTTTAATTGTAACGATACTTTGAACTTTGCCCGAACCGGTTGCAATCCGGGAGGCGGCGTGTTATAATAGTAGAACTTTCTACTATTTGTTCCGGGAGGCCGCAATGGATTACCAGACACTCAATCTCCTGTTCCGCTGCAATAAGGCGTTCAGCCACGAAAAGATCCGCAGGCAGGAATTAAGCGATACGGAATGTATGATCTGCTCCTACATCCATTCGCACGAAAACTGCTCGCAGGACGACGTATCGGTGGCGCTGAAAACCGACAAAACCACGGTCGGGAAGGCGCTCGCGTCGCTTGAAAACAAGGCCTGCGTTTTGCGATCGCAGGATGAAGCCGACAAGCGGATCAAGCGGCTGTCGCTGACCGCCATCGGACGGGAAAAGGTCGCCGAGCTCGTTGACATTCACGACGGCTGGCTGCGGGAGATCATGACCTGCCTGTCCGAAGAAGAACAAAAGCAATTTGAGAATTTCTGTGGCCGGCTGCTGGCCGCCGCGGAAAAACTGACTGACAACGGAGGAAACGACCAATGAATCACGAAAGCAAACCGTCCGCCATCGAGTCTT
>JAZUKT010000259.1:0-5564 GCA_045643445.1 Eubacteriales bacterium | reverse complement strand
TGGCGTAATATCCGGCGGCGTCGGACTTCGCTTTGAAGGCGAGCGCTTCCTCGGGCGTGTCGAACCAGAAGATGATCCGCGTGGCGCAGTCGCCGTCAGGATCGTTCGATTTCACGAACCGATAGCGGCTGCCGAGGCGGCGGAGCAGATATTCGTGATTCCGGCGCAGATCGGCGAGGATCGGATCGAGCTTTTTGAGCTGTTCGCGGAGAATGGCGCCGGTCAATTCGGAGACGCGGTATTCCGTGCCGCAGAACTGTTCTTCCTCGACGCTTTCGAGCTGATTGCCGAAGAAGGCGACGGCCGACGCGTCGTGATAGATGAATCCGCGTTCGTAGATTTTGCGGTCGTTCGTGACCATGGCGCCGCCTTCGCCTGACGTGATGGTCTTGAAGCAGTTGAAGCTGTACGCGCCCGCGTCGCCGATCGTGCCGAGGCGTTTGCCGTGATAGGAGCCGCCGTCCGCCTGGCAGGCATCCTCCATCACGAGGATCCCGTGAGCGCGGGCGATGGCCATGATGCGGTCCATGTTGCAGGGAAGCCCCTGAATATGTACGGGGATGACGGCTTTGGTTTCCGGCGTGATCTTCGATTCAAAATCGTCGGGATCGAGCGTGAGCGTTTCGTTACATTCGGCGATCACGGGAATGGCGCCGACCGCGGTGACGGCCATGGCGGTGGCGATGTAGGTGTAGGCCGGGACGATGACTTCGTCGCCGGGACCGATACCCATGCCGACAAGGGCGGAGATAAGCGCGGCCTTTCCGCTCGTCATGCAGACGGCATAGGGCGTGCCGAACTTTTCCTTCAGTTCCTCTTCAAAATGGCCGACTTCCATCGCGCCGGAGTTGATCTTGAAAAACTCCCCGCTTTCGATGACGCGGCGGCAGGCGTCGATTTCTTCCTGTCCGACTCTGTACATGGTGTACCTCCGATATGTTGGTTGGATTGGCTTGTTATTCTGCAGTTTTATCGGCCGAGGAGCGGTTCCGCGACCTCGAACCAGCGGCGGGTGATGAATTCGTGCCCTACCATCGTGGGATGAACGCTGTCCCAGATCAGGTATTCCGGGCTTGTGCGCTGCGCGGCGGTTTCGAACAGATCCTGCAGCGGCACGAAAATGCAGCCGTATTCCTGCGCCAGTTTTTTCGTGACGGCCTGATAGCCCGCGACCTCTTCCCGGACGATCGGGTATTTTTTCAGCCGGGTTTCATCCGTTGTCGGCAGCGGCAGATAGAACGGCTCGCACAGAATGAACCGTACGTCCGGCAGCGCGGCATAGGTGTCTTCAAGGATCGAGCGGTAGATCGCCTCGAATTGATCGGACGGCGTCCCGCGGTTTTCCGGCGTCATCGGGCGGAAATGGCAGGAGTCGTTGACGCCGATGAGAATATTGATCAGAGTAGGCCGTAGCGCGAGCGCATCCTGCTCCCAGCGGGCGTACATCTGCGCGATCCCGTCGCCGCTCTGTCCGCGGTTGTAAAAACTCGGTTTTCTTTCCACGTTGTCCGCTCCAAGACGGGAGCAGATCGAGCAGGCGAATCCGTGACCGAGGATATGGTTGGGATCGTCGTTTCTGCCGTGCGCTCCGTCGGTGATGGAATCGCCCTGAAAGAGCACCGTGTCGTTTTCATTCAGCCGGATCATAATGGGTCTCCTTTGGGTTCAGCCGGTGATGATTGTTATCCCCATTATGCCTCATTTTTCGCCGGATTGCAAGAGCTTTGCCCGATTTTTTCGGGAACGGCGGCGCGGTTGACAGCCGGGCGGCAATATGCTACAATGAAACGGCAATCTGACGACGAACGAAAGGCGGAACGAAATGTACGAGATCAGACCGGGGCGCTATCGCCACTTCAAGGGAAACGAATACGAGGTGCTGTTCACGGCGACGCATTCCGAAACGGGCGAGCAGATGGTCGTCTACCGCGCGCTGTACGGAGAGGGCGGCGTCTGGGTCCGTCCGGCTTCCATGTGGAACGAGACCGTGGAACGGGACGGGAAGACGGTCAGACGGTTCACGCCGATCGACGGCTGACGGGAACGACAGAATATTTTGCCGGATTTCGGCGGATTCTCTTGACGCGGACGGAACGGCGGAGTATAATACAAATAACAAAGCGCATGGCCATATAATGAAAAAAGGACTGGTGACCACCATGATGAAACTCGGCATGATCTGCAACCGCCCGTCGAAGGAAACTGTTGACTACGTAAAGAGCCTCGGCCTTTCCTTCATCGAAATCTGCAACAACGACAACAACGATTCGAAAAAGTGCTCGGCCAATATCGCCGCCTATAACGAACTGATCAAGGAAAACGGTCTGTTCTTCGGCTCGATCGGCCGCTGGAACTCCGAAATGAACAAGGGCGGCAAGGTTGACGAAGAAGAATTCGCCATCGTCGAGCAGAACCTGAAGGATGCGATCCGGTACGGCGCGAAGACGTTCGTCTGCGGCTGCAACTACGACGAATCCGTTTCGCTTTATAAGAACTACACCGCCGCCATCGAGATCTTCGGCCGGATGCTGGAGACCGCGAAGGGCAGCGACACAAAGGTTGCCGTTTACAACTGCGACTGGAACAACTTCGTCAACAACATGGAAGCATGGAAGATCGTTCTCGGCGAGCTGCCGGAGCTGATGATCAAGTTCGACGCCTCCCACAGCTACAACGGCGGACGCGATTACATGAAGGAGATCTCCGACTGGGGCGACCGCTTCGCGCACGTCCACATCAAGGGTACCGTCAGAACGGGCGGCCGCGACGTTGACGATCCGCCGGCAGGCATGGACGATTTGAAGTGGGGGTCCATCTTCGCAGCGCTGTACGCCCGCGGATACGACGGATGCCTCTCCATTGAACCGCACTCCGCCGCATGGCAGTTCTCCTCCGAACGCGGCAAGGCAGGCGTGCGCTACACCGTCGATTACATCAGCAAATTCATCATGTAATTTTGATTTCCCGCACAGCGGCTGTCCCGTCGGATGGCTGCTGTTTTTTTGCCGCATGACGGAGAACGGAAAACGCCCGGGTGAAAAGAAAAAATCATCATTTGCACTGAAAAACTTGCTTTTTGAGTGATTTTTTGCTATACTGATGATACAACCGATAAAAAGAGGTGAAGAAATTGGCGGAACATTACGAATTCATTTACGACCGACTCTGGAAACTGCTGATCGACCGTAAAATGAAGAAAAAAGATCTGCAGCGGCTGGCGTCTCTCTCAACGAACGTCATCACCAAAATGGGAAAGGGCAAGTCGGTGACGCTCGAAACGCTTGCGAAGATCTGTCTGGCGCTGCGCTGTGACATACAGGACATCGTGGAAATCAAACTGCGCGCGCAGTAAAACCATATCGGAATCAAACGGAGGCATCCTATGGAATCAGTATGGAAAACGACTCAGGCGGCGCTCAAGGCCGATCCGAGTTACCGGAATATGTTTTCGCTTCTCGGGAATTATGAAAATGAAATTGCCGCGGAGGTGCTCGGCGCGGACGGAAACGTCATCACGAGAACCTACGGTACTTATATCGAAATGTCGCGCGCGGCGGCGGGAAATCTGCAGAGAATCCGTCAGCCGGGGGAGAACGGGATCGTCGGTCTGCTATACGATACCGTCATGGACTGGCCGGTCCTCTTCTGGGCGATCCTCATGTCCGGCGGAATCCCGCTGCTCATGAATCCGGCGTCCGATCCGGCACTCGCCGACCGCATTCTCTCGGAAGCTCACGCGAACTCCTACGTCAGCGCGGCGCCGATCAGCGGTTCGTCTGCCGAGTGGATCGACGCGGCGAAACTGCTCGTACCGGGCGAAGCGGGAACGGAAATCTGGTCGGATTACGTGGCGCTCTGTACATCCGGGACGACCGGGAACAGCCGGATCTTCCTGTACAGCGCGGAGACGATCGTCAATCAGCTTCTCTCCTTTAACGACGCGAAGCAGGTGAACGACGATATGCCGTTCATCGAGGGCAAGAGCACGAAACTGCTCGCGTTCCTGCCGTTCCATCACGTGTTCGGCTTCTCCGTCGTTTACATTCTCTATTCCGTCACGGGCAAGACCGTCGTCTATCTGCGGGACAAGAGCGTGCAGAGCGTGCTCGAAGCCTGCCGTACCGAAGGCGTGACGCATCTCTACTGCGTGCCGATGTTCTTCAACGCATTGGCCGCAGGGATCAGACGGCAGGTCGGCGATCCGTCCGTGCTCCCGGAGCCTGTGAAGGCGAAAGTGCGCGCAGGGCTGCTCGGCACCGCGATCCGCTCGATGATCACGGGCGGCGGCCATATTCCGGCGCAGACGATCGCGGCGATCAACGACATCGGCTACCCGCTTTATAACGGCTTCGGCATGACGGAGTGCGGCATCATTTCGGTCGAACTGTCGGGCGATCCGGCGCAGCGTAAAAAGGGCAGCATCGGCGTCCCGTTCGGCATCACGGAATATAAACTGGAGCCGGAAGGACACGGCGAACTCTTCATCCGCGGCGAGGCGCTGTACACGGCGTCCGTCATCGACGGAAAGATCGTGCCGCGCGACAAGGAACAGTGGTTCGGTACGGGCGACCTCGTGCGGTTCGAGGCGGACGGCCTCTATATGGAAGGGCGCACCAAGGACGTTATCATCGGCGCGTCCGGCGAGAACGTGTATCCCGACGAGCTGGAGGAGCGCTATGCAGGCATCCCCGGCATCGGGCGGCTCTGCATCCTCGGCGTGAAGAACGGCACCTATGACGCCGTGACGATGATCGTCGAGCCGTCGGGCAATGACGTGGATCCCGCTTCCGTTGCGGCGGCGGTCGATCAGATCAACGGGATGGCGGTGCAGAACGAGCGTGTGCAGAAACTGCTGCTCTCGCATACCATGCTTCCGACGTCCGGCAGTATGAAGATCAAGCGTCAGACGCTGAAAACCGAGATCGAGGCAGGACGCTTCCCGTGCGAGGAGATCCCGCTTTATACGGGTACGGAAATCGCCCGCGTTGAGGAAAAACCGGCGGCAGAGGCTGCGGAACCCGGTGAGATCCGCGACCGCATCCGCGCCATCGTGGCGGAGACGCTGAACCGGGACGACACGTTCGGCGACGGCGACCACTTCGTCTACGATCTCGGCGGCGACAGCCTCGGCGTGTACAGCATTGTCTGTGAGATCGAGAAAGCCTTCAATATCATCCTGCCCGACTCCGATATCCGCGGCATGATCAGCGTCAGCGCCTGCGTGAATACGGTAACGGCGAAACTGAACGGCGCCGAGCCCGTCAGCGTGAAATCGGCGGACGACGCACAGAAGCCGGTGAAGCGGATCACGGATTTCGCCGAGAGCGAAGAATACGTCAGCCTGAAACAGCGGATGGCGGATACG
The DNA here is from genome assembly GCA_045643445.1 of Eubacteriales bacterium. Classification (GTDB taxonomy): domain Bacteria; phylum Bacillota; class Clostridia; order Oscillospirales; family CAG-272; genus UMGS1696. Next base: position 199 of record JAZUKT010000259.1, on the reverse strand, counting down.
TTCCGCGACTGCGATAACCCGTATTTCCTGCCGCACGACAGCCTGATCAGCGACACGAGCGTGATCGGCGGACAGCGCGTCATCAACCTCGGCTCCTACAACTACCTTGGTATGTCGGGACATCCCGAAACCGTCGAGGCGGCGGTGAACGCGGCGCGTGAATACGGTACCTCCGCCAGCGGAAGCCGGACGCTCGCCG
>JAZUKT010000258.1:0-5294 GCA_045643445.1 Eubacteriales bacterium | reverse complement strand
GAGTGCGTTATCTTCGTTCCACGCGATAAAATCGGGGTGATCCATGCAGAGGAAGCCGGGATGGGCGAGAATCCACGCGGTGACGGCATGGTGTGACGACCGATAACCTTTTTTCGACGAGACAAGACGGCCGCGGATCGTCTCCGGCGCGTTTTTATAAAACCAGCGGACGATGCGCGGATCAAACGATTCGATCGCGTACGGCACGCTGTACCGCGAGAGGCGTTCGACGAGTTTTTCGCAAAGCTCGGTGCTGCGGACGCCGACCTTGATTTCGACGATGGCGGGCACTCTTCCCTCCGCGAGCAGACTCCACACGTCCGTGAAAAGCGGGATCGCTTCGTCCGTGCCGAGCAGACGCAGCTGTTTCAGTTCGTACAGCGTGCAGTCCTCGACCCGGCCGCTCACGCCGCAGAGCCGATCCAGCGTATCGTCATGGAACACAACGATCCGCCCGTCCTTCGTCAGCCGAACGTCCAGCTCCACGCCGACGCCCGCTTCCATTGCCGCACGAAATGCCGCCAGCGAATTCTCGGGCACTCCGTTTTCATTGTCGTACAGGCCGCGATGGGCAAATTTGAGCCCGGCCAGCATGGCGCGATCCTTGCTCATGGTTTTCCCTCCGTATACTTTATTCTTCATCAAAATTCACGTTCGTCAGGCGGCAGCCGCATCCGTCAGGCTCATCCTGCGTGGCAAGCGCGTACCGATAACCGTCGCCGGGGTCCCACTCTCTGAAGCGGTAGGTATGCCCGTCCGCGAACTGCCGGATACGGATCGGATCCGCCGTAACGTCAACTGCAAAATCACCGAGCGGCAGCGAAAAGCCGAGTCCTGTCGCCTTCATGAAGCTCTCCTTGAGCGTCCAGATGCGGCAGAACAGCGTCTCCTGCTCTTCCTTCGTCGGCAGATTGCGGATAAGGGCGGTCTCCTCCGGGGCGAAAAACCGCTCCGCGACCGACAGCTCTCCCGCGCCGATCCGCTCGACGTCACAGCCGACCTCGCACGGCGCGACAACGACCATGGCCTTCGTCCCCGCATGGGAAAGATTGAACCGAACGTCCGGGCAGGCGGGAAAAGCCGGCTTGCCGTTTTCGCCAAACGCAACGGTTTCACACGGTTCCGTGATCCCGGCGTCCCTGAGCGCACGGTCGAGCAAAATTCCCGCGCCGAGCGAGAGCCGTTTGTCCTTGCCGAACCGCATCCGGTCGATCTTCGCTTTCCGCCACGCCGGCATCCGTTCGTAAAAGCGGCTGAACAGCGTTTCCGATTCAAGCGCGGTGCAATCCGCCGTGTATACCATAATCATGGAGCAACTCATATCAAAGTCCCAGACGGGCTATCTGCAGCCAGGCGTCAAAATGCTCCGGCCGCGCGGTGAAACGGATCCGCGAGACGCCGTCCGCCGTTTCGATCACTTTTGCAAACAGTTTTTCTCCGATGTCAAGCTGGATATTCGTCATCGCGTCGAGCGGCTCGTCCGTTTTCATCTCGGCTTCATCCGCCGACAACGCGACGAGAAAGCCGTGCATCGTCTCGTAACCGATCGACTTGCCGTTCAGCACATAATACGGCACGAAAAGCGGCTCCGGCAGTTTCTCCGGCGGCGCGATCTTTTGGCGGCAGGACACGTCTCCGATCCCGTCTACGGCATACACCGTGATCGGCTCGTCCGCGCCCTTCGGCTTGATCTGCTGTTCCCCGTCAACGGAGAGCGGCAGTGTGATTTCTTTTTTCGTCGTCTCGGAGACAAGGATCTGTCCGCCGACCGTAAAACTCTCGATCCGGCCGCACAGATTCACGTTCCGCCCGGTGACGCCGTACTTCGTCCGTTTCTCGCTGCCGATATTGCCGACGATAACGTCGCCCGTATGGACGCCGATCCCCATTTCGAGCGCGGGAAATCCGTGCGCCTCATTCCAGCGGTTGATCTCCGGTATCCGGGCTTCCATCTCAACGGCGGCGGTGACGGCTTCCGCGGCATGGTGTTCCGAATCCTTCGGCGCCCCGAAAATCGCCATGATCCCGTCGCCGATGAATTCGATGATCGTGCCGTTATTCTTCTGAATGATCTCCGTCATTTCGCCGAGGTAGTGGTTGAGCATCGTCAAGAGATCCTGCGCGCTCATCCGCTCCGACAGCGCCGTAAAACCGCGCAGATCGCTCATGATCGTGGTCAGCGTCGCTTTCTTGCCGCCGAGCGCCAGTCCGTCCGGCGTATCAAGCAGCTGCTTCACGATGTCATCCGACAGAAACCGGCCGAACGTCTCGGACAGAAGCTGATTGCGCAGTTCAAGCTGCGTATTCAGCGCTTTGATCTTCTCCATCGCACGGACGGCGTCGCGCAGTTCGGCCAGTTCCGTGATATCGGAAAGCACCACGATGATGCCGACCCGCTCTTCCCCGTCGTGCAGGTAGGAGGTCGTCATATGAAGCTGGCGCACCTCCGTGCCCGTGTCAAACGGAACGACCCGCTTATGCGACACGTTCGATTCGTACACCGCGTCGAGGATGGCCTGGTTAAAATCGTCGTTTTTTTCCTCACCAAAGAAGCAGCGGACAAACGGGTGTCCAACCAGTTCGTCCGCATTCCGGCAAAGTATTTGGGAGGCGGCTCCGTTGACCGACGTGATGACCCCGTTCAGGCCGATGGTCATGACACCCTCTGCCATATCACGGATGATGCTCGATCGGATAAAGTCGCTTCTGTCGTTCATATCGCCGCTCCTCAGTCTTTATCTTTTAGACTTCGCGCTCACTTGTGCGATCTTCTTCATGCGATCCATGAGATCAGCGCTCTTTTCTTCGCCGCTCTCTTCGCAGCGAACGTATTCGGAGAGCGTATCGCACGCGCCGACGTACGTCTTCGACAGCGCTCTCAGGCGGCTGCTCGTGTGCTGCAGGATCGTCACGACAAACGCGGGTTTCGTCTTGACGTATTCGTCGAGGTTTTCTTCCGTGATCAGACGGAGGCTGCAGGGCTCCGCGGCGATGGCCGTAGCGGAACGCGGCATCCGGTCGATCATGCCCATTTCACCGAAAAATTCGTCCTCTCCCAGCATGGCGAGCAGTTTCTGATCCGGCTTACCGTGGTTCGCGTAGATCGCCACTTTACCGAGCAGAATATCGTACATCCAGTTTTCTTCGGCGCCTTCCTTGAAAATCGTCGCACCCTTCTTGAAATCGATGGTTTTAATCATGTCTTTTCTCCTCTTCTCTATCAATGCCACTGATTGTATTCAAACATGTACCACTGATCGTAATCAAACGTGAACAGATTCGGGTTGGTGCGGGTTGCTTCGGCCATAATGTCGGAGTACATCGCACTCAGTTCCATGATTTTCTTGATCTTCGCCATGAGGCCTTCCTTCTTCGGGAGCTTCTGCTGTTCGGCTTCCACGTATTCGGAAATCGTGCGGCAGACATCGACGTATTCGTTCGACAGCGTGCGCAGGCGATCGCTCAGATTCTTCAGAATGGCGATGGCCTTTTCGGGTTCTTCCTTCAGATACGCGGACATATCATCGCCGTCGATCTCATTCAGTTCGGAGTCAGCAAGCGCAACAGCCGTAGCGGAACGCGGCAGTGCCTCGATGAAACCCATTTCTCCGAAGTATTTGCCCGCTTCCAGTTCGGTGAGCAGCTTTTCGTTTTCCTTGCCGTAGTTAGCGTAGATGCCGATCTGGCCGGATACGATGTCGTAGAAGCACATACCCCACTGACCTTCCTTAAAGATCACCGCACCCTTTTCGTATTTCTTGATTTCTGCCATATTCTTCTCCTTTTTATGTTGACTTGATTTTTTTCGTTTGTAATGCTATCCGCGCTCGCGCTCGAAAAAGTATTTCTGATTATGCGCGCAGACGCTCTGCACAAGGCCGATACACAGGTATACCGTCAGCATGGACGACGGTCCGTACGACATGAACGGCAGTGTGATGCCGACGACCGGCAGCAGCGCCAGACACATGCCGATATTCTCGACGGTCTGCGCGATGAGCATCCCCGCTATGCCGATGCAGAGGTACGATGCGTAACGCTTCCGCGCCGTGTGGGCGATCCACAGGATCCGCAGTACGAGCACGACCATCAGAACGACGTAGAGAAACGTGCCGATGAAACCGAATTTTTCCGCCAGCACCGCGAAGCAGAAGTCGGACTGCCCTGCAAACAGCAATTTATATTTGCTGCCGCCGTTAAAACCAGCGCCTCGGAAGCCGCCCGCAATGATGCAGTTACGGCTCGAAATCGCGTTCCAGCCGGCGTCAAGCGGATCGAGGTCGGGGTTGAAGCCGAACAGAATACGCTGCCGCTGACCGTCCGAGAGGTGCGACCATATTAACGGCGACGCTGCGATCCCGGCTCCGAGAACGCCGGCGAAATACCAGAGCGACACGCCCGCGCCGAACAGCATGAACGCGACGATGGCGATATAGACGAGAGCCATGCCGGTGTCACCCTGCCAGAGCACCAGTCCCACGATGAGAAGCGCGTGTGCTCCGAGCTGCAGGATCGACAGCGGATGATTGATCTTATCTTTCAGCGCACTGAGATGCAGCGCAAACGGGATCATGAAGGAGATCTTCACGAATTCCGTCGGCTGGATCGAAAATTGAGTGCCGGGAATCCTGATCCAGTTATTGTTGCCGAGGCTGCCTTTTCCGAAAAACTTGACCCACAATATCAGGATGACCGACGCCGCCAAAAACACCCATTTGAATTTCTGCATGAGGGCGTCGTAGTCGATAAACGTGAGGATGAACATGGCGGCGATCCCCACGATCGACACGAACGCCTGCGTTTTCACGTACCAGGTACCGAATGAATCGGAAGCGGCGGCCAGCGTGATCAGGCTCATCAGGTTCATGCCGAGCACGCAGAAGAGGATGACCGGGTCGATCCGTTTGAATTTTTCCCGGTTGGTGATCGAGAACTCTTTCATCGCAGCCGCTCCTTTCCGTCAGATTCTCGTAAATCGGCCGCTTTAATACGCGATGCCCCAGTAGACCATCTGCTTAGCCGGTTTGCCGCAGCAGACGCACACGTCGGAGAGATGCTCCTGTCCGAACGGGATGCAGCGGGATCCGACGCCCGTGACTTCCTTGACCTTATCTTCGCATTCTTCTTCGCCGCACCACATGGCCTTGACGAGACCGTCGCCGTTCTTCTGCAGCGCTTCTTTGATCTCATCGAGCGTCGTGCAGGAGTAAGTACGTCTTTCGCGGTTGGCGAGTGCCTTTGCGTACATACCGTCGCGGATCTCCTTCATCTTTTCGGCAACGGCTTCTTCGATG
>JAZUKT010000257.1:0-5715 GCA_045643445.1 Eubacteriales bacterium | reverse complement strand
ATACGGCGCCGTCCAGCGTATTTCGCCGACGTCTCCTTCTCCCGTGGCGAGGGCGGAATCGCACAGCCGCCCGGTGCGGTAAGGCACGTACGGCTCGCACGAGGTGAGCACGTCGTCTTCGAGATAGCGGAGCGCGTTCGGGATGCGTCGGACGACGGATTCGCCGGGACTTTCACCCGTATAAGCGGCGGTCACGTGCATGGCGATCCCTCATTTCAGCGTCAGCCGGACGTAGCCGGGTACGGTCACGCCGCGGTACGGCTTGGAGGCCGCTACACGCAGGACGCGCTCGTCCGCTGTGCCCGGATGCAGGATGCAGCGATCCTCCGGGGAGAACGGCGGAAAGTCGGCGGACTGCCCCTCTGCGTCGGTGCAGGAGGAGACGCCGCGGAAGAAATAGACGGTGTTCGTGCCGTCGCGGACGAAATCGTCGTCGGACGAAAACACCTCGCGCACCATGACGTTCCCGAGCGTGTAATCCTTCGTTTCGGCGTCATAGTCGGCGCAGTCGCCCCGGAAGGAGCGGTAGACGACCGAGTCGGTCAGGAGACTTTCGATCATAGCCACCTCGCAAGGAGCCCGGCGCGGAGCAGGATCGCATAGGCGGCGGGGGAGATCGGCTGACCGGCGGCGGAGGGCGTGCTCGCCTGCTTATAGGAGACGGAAACGTCGCCGACCGATTCGGACGAGACGGTGGCTGTGCCGGACGGATGCGTCTCCATGTAGGCGGACTGCTCCGTCACGGCGGCGCCGAAAGCATCAAGCTGGTCCTCCGTCATATCGGCTTTCGTGACCGGGAAGAGCAGGGAGAGGAGGGCTTCCTCTCCCGGACTGATCTGATTCATGGGGAACCTCCTTCCCGGTTTCCGTTAACCGAGGTAACGGACGGCGAGTTCGGGGTAGATCGTCTTGAAGCCGTAAAGCACGTCCATCGAGAGGATCTCGCGCTTGTACTTCATGTCGTAGCCGCGGACAACGCGCAGGGAGATGCCGTTGTAGCGGGTGACGTAGGATTCGACGCCTGCGGGAGCCTGGAGCGGTCTCGTGATGAAGGCGAAGGCGTCCGGATGGAAGACGAGGTTGGCGGTGTGGCTGCCGATGACGGTCGCGGAGGTACCGGATGCGGCGGTCAGAGCCGGGTAGATGTCGACCTTCGCGTTCTGACCGGAGGCAACGCTGTCACCGGTGCAGACGACGGTGGTATTGCCGAAGGTGAGCAGGTCGCCCTTCTTCAGCGTGCCGCCGGTGAGAGAGACGGTGATGTTCGTCGCATTCGATGCAGCGGCAGCGAGCGAAGCGGCGGTAACGGCAGTCGTGTGGGAGGCAACGGCCTGGGACATATAGTTTTCAACGCCGAATACGCGGCCGATGGAGCCGGTGCGGAGCGCTTCGGAGGAGCCGCACTTTTCGGCGTTCACGATGGCGGGCACCTGCTTCAGCTTGGAGGCGGCGAGCGGGCTCCAGACGGCGCAGCGCATACCGACCGGCACCTTCAGATTGTCGAGGGCGTAGGAGGCGTTTGCGATGTCGTCGAGGCCGTCCGGGGTCGTGCCTGCGGTACCGGCGGTGTAGGGGATGTCCTTGTAAAGGGCGAGGCCTTCCGCGTTGATCTTTTCGGCGAGCGCGGCGGCAGCGGGCTTGATGAACTGATTCACGACGGAATCAAAATCGCAGGCCGCTTCGAGGGCGCCGATCTGCATATCAACGGTAGCGAGGTGGTCGAGCTTGACGTCCACGGTGTCCTTCTGCCAGTCGGTCGGAGAAACGCCGCTCTGTTCATTGAACTCGGAGGCGGTCAGCTTGACGGGGCAGCGGACGGAGACGGTGTCGCCGAGCTTGGCGGCATTGCCGGGAATGGAGTCGCGGTAAACGAGGTTCGGGAAAACGAGGTTGTCAATCAGATGCGGGAGCGTTTCGCGGGCGATCTGCTTGACGGAGTAGTTGAAATTAGCCATGAATGGTTTCCGCCTTTCTTACGGTAATGATGGATGCGCGTCACGATTTTGCGGCACGCATTTTGTAGTAGGCCGCGTCGTCGAGGGAGTCGGGATCGGTCGGCGCGGCGGCGTGAGGGAGACCGGATCGGATCGGTCTTCTCGGTGCGGGGTCTGCGAAGAGGTAGGGATCGCTCTGCCGGAGGGAGGCGACCTGCTCCGTGATCCCGTGGACGCCGTTTTCATCCACGGTGACGGCGGAGAAGTCGATCAGCCGGGAGACAACGTCGCGGTTGCGGACGGCGGCGCGGTCAAGCTCCCGTTCAAGGGCGGCCGTGGTGGCGAGATCCCGGATCCGCTCCTCGTAATCGGCACGCAGGGCGGCGGTGTCACCGAATTCTGCGCCCGCTTCCCCGGCCTTCACGAGAAATTCCTCATAGGAGAGTTTTCCTTCTCCGAAAATGTCGGAAAGCTCAGGCAAGGACGCTGCCTCCCTTCCACTTGTCGCGGTATTCTTCCGCCGTCATGAGACCGGCTTCGACTTCGGCGAGATCGCGGCTGCGAACGCTTTCCGCGTCAACGAAGTAGGTGTCGTCATGCCATACGGAGACGGCGGCGTCCGGGCGGATCGGAAGACCGTATACGGCAGATCCGATCCAGAGCACGGCCCGGGCAACCGCACGCAGGAACACGGTCACGTTCTTCTGATGCTTGACGGCGTTCTGCCGCATATCCTGCCGTTCGCCCATGTACTGCGTGGCGGTCAGCTTCGTGCGGCCGTTCGCGCTCGAAAAGTCGTAGTGATGCGCGCCGAGTCCGCAGCGGAAGGCGAGATAGTTGAGCTGGCACTGGACGGCTTCGGCATTCTCTGCCGCGCGCAGTTCGGGATTGTGCTCCGTGATCATCGGGTGCTCCGAGAGGTCGCTGTCGCCGATCGTCACGAAAAGCTGCTGCGCCACGTCGTCGGGCGTAAAGACAGCGCCGTCCTCAGCGCGCCGCACGAGCGTCTGATTGAGGAACACCTTTTTCCCGCCGAGCCGGATATCGCGGCAGAAATTGTTGAACGCGAGGTCCACGCCCTTGAGACAGTCGATCGCGTCCGCGTACACGGAGACACCGAGGCCGCAGTTTCCGTCTACGGGATTCTGGATGTTCGGCGTGAGGATCGCAAAGAGCGGAACGGGAGAGCCGGTGCGGATCTCGTGCTCGTAGGAGCCGTCCTTCACCGGGACAAGCGCGCCGTCCTCGCGGCGGTAGAGCGTGTTGCGGATGACGTAGCCGTCTTCCTCTTTCGTGTGTACCTCAACGTAGAGGCGTTCTTCGCCGCGGAAGAGCGATTCGGAGACGAACGCCGCCTCGGTGATAACGCCGCCCTCGACGCTCAGCGGGATGATGTGCGCGGCGTCCACGTACTCGAAGGAAACGCCGGCGGGATCGTACCAGCCGCCCTCTTCATCCTGCGACGCCGCAAAGCGCAGGATCGCCGCGCCCGTGCCGGTGGCAAACGCCTTTTCAAGGAGCCGGTTGGCTTCTGCGGCGAAGTCCGTGCTGTCAAGGACGGTCTTGAGGAAGGTTTCTCCCACCTCGTCGTCCACGCGGATGGCGGTCTTGTCGTTCAGGAGCAGCGCCGCCCAGTCCTCGCAGATCTTCTTCGCCATATTCATGCGGTAGAGCTGCCGTCTGACCGGCGGGCCGGACGCGGTTCCCTCCGCAAATTCGTGGAACGGCCGATGGAATCCGCGCCACCAGCTGTCCCATTCCGCGATACGGGCGTAATAGGGCGATCGTTCTTCCCCGACGCCGAGTATCGCAAGGATTTCATCGTTCATCATGGTCATGCCTTTCTGTTGTGTTGTCTGTGGCCGCGAGGAGCGTCACGGCGGCGCGAGCTTCCCCATGTACCGCTCGATGGCGTACTCCATCGCGTCGAGGATGTCGATGTCGGAGGTGAAGTTGTCGAGCCGTTTGTCGGCGGCGGAGGATTCATCCCAGACGGCGGCGGCCAGACCGTCCCGGAGATGCGGGCAGGCGCGGAGCAGATGGAATCGTCCGGCCGCGAGGAGCGAGTTGACAAAGGCGATGCGGTCGGCGATCGGGCGCTTGGCCGAATCCGCAACGGGGATGCCGGAATCCGCGAGCGTGCGCCGGAGCCCGTTCACGAGATACTGCGCCTCGCTGTCGGCGAAGAGGTAGCGGATCGGCGTCGTCGGAAAATCCGCCCGGAGCGACGAGATGAACCGGCGCATTTCTCCGTTGATCCGGGGCGCGTCGATCTCGCCCTTTTCGCCGCCGACTTCCGCCTCCCGCAGTGCGACGAGGCCGCCCGACACGGTGAAGCCGACGGCGACGAAGGTGGTTTTCGAGCGGTTGCCGCCGAAGTCCACGCCGATATTCACGAATTTCAGATCCCGCTCGTTGATTTCATCAAGCATGAACGCTTCCGGGTTGTCCGCGAATGATCGGTAGATGAGTCCTTCGGCCGCGCACCGTTCGCCGAGGATGTCGCGCCGGTACCAGACGCTCGTTTTGTCGTACTGCGCCGTGATTTCCGCGATCCGCTCGGGCGACACCGACGGATTATCGAAAATCGTGAAGTGGCCGTAATTGTAGTACCCCGGGCGAACCGATCCCGCCGCCTCCATCCCTTCAAACTGATCGAGGTAATCCCTGTAAATCGGATGGGCAGGCGGAGACGGGTTCAGATCCCAGAGGACGCGGCGGTCGCGGGCGGCGAGCTGACGGTTGAAGGCCTCGCGGATGAAGGAATCGGCGTGCAGGTTGATCTCCGTGGCGATCCACATCCCGTAGGAGTTGCCGCGGATCCGCTTGTAGGAGTCGGCGTTCTTTCCGCCTGAAAAAATCACGATCCGTTCTCCCACGCGGGTGTTCACCGAGAGCGCTTCGTTCCCGCGGTATCGGATCCAGCGGCAGCGCCCGGCGAAAAGGTGCTCGAGTCCGAGACCGTTCGAGTCGCCGAGATTCAGCTTCGCGTTGCCGAGCGTCGAGCCGCTGGCCAGATGGAGGCGGTCGGGACTTTGCTCAAGCAGTCCGGCAAAGACGAAGAGATTGTCCACCGTCTTTCCGGCGCGGACCGCTCCCTCGGCGACGCTGATCACGGCGCGGTAGGCCCGGCGCATATACGCCCGGTGCGGCTCGCTGAAGCGGTATTCGCTCATGCGTCCTCCCGATCCGTGCCGAAGACGTCTGCCCGCAGCGCTTCCAACTGCGCGGACGGATACGACGGCGCGGATCGTTCGGCGGCGCGTTTGCCGGAGAGGTCAAAGTAGAGGCGCATGGCCGGGACGCTGCCCGAGCGCGTCAGAGCCAGAAGATCGCGCCAGACGAACGGGGCTTCCGCTTCCGCCCAGCGCCGGGCGAGCGAGGCCACCTCCGCCGGAAACGCGCCGTCCGTCACCCAGCCGAGGTATTCCGCCTCCGTGACGCCCGCTTCGGCCAGCACGTCCGCACGGGATCCGCCGGTGGTGACGAGCGCCCGTATCACGGCTTCCCGCCTCGGATCGGTTACGGCAGACATTTGTTCCGTTCCGTTTGTTTCTGTCTCGTAAGGTTCCACCGGATTCCTCCTTTCGTTTGGTCTGATTCCATGATACCACGCGAACATATGCTTGTCATCCCGCTTTTGGCCGGAAAAAATCCCACGTTCGTTCACAATTCCGGGACAGAAAAAATCCGCCCGGGATCACGCGAAATCCGAGGCGGGACAAGGGCTCGGGCGAGCGCGGCGCAGGAAAGAATCGGCAGAAAAACAAAAAAATGCCCG
>JAZUKT010000256.1:0-4337 GCA_045643445.1 Eubacteriales bacterium | reverse complement strand
GGGATTGTTCACGAACGCGCCGACCGTGCAGCCGATGGATTTTGCCTCCTTCATAAAGGAAACCACAAACGGCGCCTTCCCCGCAACGCTGATGCCGACGACAACGTCTCCGGGCTTCACGCCGTATGCCGCGAACGCTTTTTGTGCTGCCGCAGCGTCGTCTTCCGTACTCTCGGATGCATTGACGAGCGCTCCATTGCCTCCGGCGACAACGGCCTGAAACATCTCTCTCGACACACCGTAAGTCGGCGGACACTCTGCTGCGTCAGCCGCTGCCAGTCTTGCGCTCGTTCCGGCTCCTACATAGAAAACTCTTCCGCCGCGCCTGATCGCTTCCACCGTGGTATCAACGAGCTCGGCAAGCTCCGGCACGGCCGCTCCGACGATGTTTGCCGTATTTTTCTCTGCGTTGTTGATCAGATTCAGCACCTCGACCGTGGAGACTTTGTCGATCTCCGTCGTCTCCGGGCTTCTCTCTTCCGTCCTGACCTGCTCGGCTTTCGCCTTGTCCGCGCAGTTCACGAAGTATCTCGTCGTCGCCATCGGATTGGTGATGGACTTGCCGATGATCACGCCGTCCACCCCAAGCCGGAACGCCTCGGTCACGTCTTCGCCGCTCCAGAAGCGTCCTTCGCCGTACACCTTAATGGGAAGTTTTTGCTTGAGAATATCGCTGAGCAGCGTAAAGTTCGGGATATACTGCTGCCACGGCAGAAATTCCGCGCCGGGAATGTAGCCGGACAGTGTCGTTGAAACGGCGTCTGCCCCGATGGAGGCTGCCCAGACCGCCTCTTCGAGTGTGCTGATGTCCGCGAGCACCGGGATTTTCAGTTCTTCGTGGATTCTCTGAATCAGCTCCGCTCTGTCCTCGCGGATGGTGCTTTCATAGAAGGTGCAGTCCATCGCAACCGCGCTCGCACCGGCTTCCGCAATCGCTTTTACACCTGCAAAGTCCGGCGTGATGACCGTTCGGCCGGTGGGGTCTTTCCGTTTGTCGATCCCGATGATCGGCAGATTCGTTCTTTTGCGCATGGCCGCGATATCATAGGGGCCGTTTGCCCGGATCGCCGTTGCGCCGCCAAGCGTTGCCGCCTCTGCCATATACGCGAGTCGCTCGGAATCTCTGAACGGGTTGCCCTCTAATGCCTGACAGGATACGATTAATCCGGAAGGTATCATGATCATTCTCCTATGGTGAAAGAATATTTTTGTTGAAAGAAAGACGAACCGTCTGTTTGCCCCGGTCTTTACAGACTCAGGATGGCTTTGTTGGCAAGCAGGATCTTTCTCACTTCGTTGTGGTCAACGTCCGCCGGGTCAATGTTCTTCTTGATAGCCAAGGCCGCGCCGATACCGGCTGCTTCCCCGACTGCCATGCACGTACTCATGACACGGGTGGAGCCGTAAACCTGATAGTCAACGGAAATACACCGTCCGACCATCATCAGATTGCCGATATCGCGGTTGACCAGCGTCAGATACGGGATGCCGAACGGCTCCTGAAGCTTGATAAAGGTGGATTTCGTATCGGTCGGGCTGTGAATGTCGATCATATAGGCGGCCAGCGCGATGGTGTCGTCCGGCACTTCATACGCCATGGCTTTGTCAATCGTCAGATACTTTTTCCCGATCAGCCGGCGTGTTTCGCGGATGCCGACGGCCGGGTTGATGCTGATCAGATGGCAGTCCTCAAAACCGGGCACGTATTTTTTCAGCATGGCGATCAGTTTTTCCACCTGCAGGTGCCCGTCGAGCTCCGCTTTGGTCAGACTGACAAGGTCGGTGCCGTCCGTATTGCTCAGTCTCATGCCGTTGATATATACCTGGCCTTCATTCATGCTGTTGATGCAGATCAGCGCCGGCATATTCACGGGATTTTCGCCCTGCTCTCTCAAACGGCGGTACAGGCCTTTGAAGGCTACCAGACTGTGCGATTTCTCGTTTCGGAAGAAGTCAACGGGGTCGTCATGGTCTTCGGGATGATCGTCAAGATAACGGAACATCTTTTCGTGATCCACGTTGCCGAGCGTAAACATCAGCGTCGGAGGCTGTACGCCTTTCGTATCGCCGTGCCCTTTTTCATACGCGGCGCCGGCCAGGTATCCGACGTCTCCGTCCCCGGTGCCGTCCATATAAATTTTAGCCGCGATGTCGACTCTCATGCCCTTGCCGAAAACGCTGACGCAGGTGATTTTGCCGTTCGTCACGTCCACGTTGACCGTTTCGCAGTGAAGCAGGATATCAACGCCTGCCTCCTGACACATTTTGACGGCAACCAGTCTCATATAACCAGGATGGACCGTAACGGTGGAATTATGGTGCGGGTCAAACTTGATGCCGTAGGAGCCGCCGGCTTCCGTCAGACGGTCAACGACTTCTTCGGCCATTCCGCCCGTCACCTGTCTGGCTTTGCAGTCCAGGAAACCGAGGATCGGCAAACCGGACGCGAGCGTCCCTCCGAGATAACCGTTCCGGTCGACGAGCAGCACTTTCATGCCCTGTCTTGCTGCCGCTACCGCAGCTGTCAGTCCGCCGGGGCCTGCGCCCAGAACGGCAACATCATACGAATAATGCAGTACTTCCATCAGCTGATTCCTCCGCTTTCCGATTTGTTTGAAATGAATGCATCAATAGACGCGGACTTCGAATATTCTTGCGTTCGGATGCCCGTACGTTGCCGTAACGGTTATACGGATGCTGTCGGCTTCCGTATCCTGCGGGAGTTCGATCACGTTAAGGCGCTGGATATTATCCTTGACCTGTTTGACAAACACGCTTTTTTCTCCGTTGAACAGCTCGATCCGATAATCTTTTACGAGTTCGTACGGCATGAACTTTACCTGACGCGCCAGCACTTCCTTATAGATCGACGGCATAAGTTCATTCGTCAGATTGGGGTCAAACGTCAGGCGGATCTCTTTGATCTTTCTGCCTGACTGAAGTCCGATATTCAAGGTCTCGCCCTCTGCCGACAGACCGTCGGACTCCCAGCAGTTTTCTTCTTCGCCGACTCTTCTGGTCACGCCGCTGATCACCTTCTCCGGCTCACAGCCCGGTTTATGAGAAGAAGCGGTTATCACGGCCCCCCGTGCCATATCCGACGGATCCGTATTCACGATGCCGGGGATATAACAGTCGTCTTTCAAGAGCGTCTGCTGAAGCTCCGTGATGTGTTCGCCGACGCCCCGCGGATCACAGCCGTATTTCACGGCCAGTGCCGCAGCCGTCCCGACTGCCTGACCGCCTACCGCGCAGGTGCCCATTACTCTGATGGAACCCATTCCGATCTTGGTAGCGCTGATATCACGCCCCGCCATCATCAGGTTGCTGATGTTTTTGGAGTAGTACGAACGGTACGGGATGCTGAACGGTCCCGGGAATTTGATGCCGATCCCCGTTTTTTTAGACGCCTTCAGTCCGAGCGGATAGTGTACATCGACCTGCCACCCGCCGTAGGCAACGCCGTCTTCAAAGATCCTGTTGCCCAGAACGTCATTTTCGTTCAGAAGATAATCCCCTTCAAGACGCCTGCTGTCGCGTGTGCCGGGGACAGCGCCTACCCAGGTAAGATCATAGTTTTCCGCACCATGCTCCCCTCTGTTCTTGATATGATCCCACACGCCGTAAACTGCCTTCATCAGATCATCCCGGATGTCTTCGGCGTCGGCAATGATATTCTCGTGTTCTCCGCCCAGCGTCAGCCACCAGTAGCCTCCGTCGATCGTATAATTCACGTCCTCGCCGTCTATTTTATACATGCCGGTATTGGCGTGACCGTAATTGACCAGATCGTCTTCTTCATACACCGTCGCCCAGTCGGGCTTTTCATATCTGACCGGCTCTCCTTTATCCGCAGACTGCAGCATGAGGCCGTTGCCCATGGAGTAATTGATCGGCTCCTCGGGTCCGTGAGGCTCGTTAAACTCATATTTGCTCTCGATCCCGACCCTGTATTTGGCGCCGGCAAGATACCCCAGCGTTCCGTGTCCCGTTGCGTCAACGAAGACTTTCGCCGTAAAGAGATAAGTTTTTTCCGTCGTCATCTGATAGGCTTTGACGGACGTTATTCTGTCGTTTTCCGACTGCACTTCCGTCATGACGGTATTCAGATACTTGTCGAGATTTTCCTGGAATTTCACTTTTTCCCACAAAACCGCATCAAAAACCGCGTAGTTCTGATGGGGGTTTCTTGCTTTGTTTTCCAGCAAAATTTCTTCAATGATCCCCGTTTCCGAAAGATCCTTCTTATTCCCGTGGTACGTTGCGCCCAAAATGTTTATTTTTATTTCCGAACTGGCATTTCCGCCGAATACCGGACGGTTCTGAATAATCGCAGT
>JAZUKT010000255.1:0-7188 GCA_045643445.1 Eubacteriales bacterium | reverse complement strand
CACGGTCGCTGCCCCTTATATCTCGAATCTTCTCTCCTACGTTCTGCCGTACATCGGCGTCGAACCGCAGTACACGACCGAAGAGCTTGCCAAGCTCGATGTCGCCGTGCCGGATTACGTCGGTGCGCCGCTCTCAGACGCTTTGAACGATATTGCCCGCTACGGCTTCCGGGAAATCACCTACGGTACGGGTGCCACGGTCACGGCGCAGCTGCCCGAAGGCGGTTCGCGCATCTCGAGCGATACGGGACTTCTGATCCTCTATACGGACGGAGAAGTGCCGCAGAGCAGCGTGGAAGTGCCCGATCTCAGGGGTCTGAGCGCCTATGTCGCCAATAACATCGCCGTATCGAACGGCCTGAACGTGACGCTTTACGGCTCCACGAACGGCTCGACGGCTACGGTCATCAACCAGTCTCTCGAACCCGGTACCTGGGTTCCCGAGGGCACGATCATTCAGATCGAACTCAGACATCTCGACGGCAACGACTGACGGCGGGAGTCCGACGGACGTGTAAAGATCTTATACGGACGGAGGATTTACGCATGAAAGCAGCCGAACTACTCAGAAATCTCGCGTCGGACGTCCCGGAACTTGACGTAACGGGGCTTACGTCCGATTCACGCACGGCGCGTCCGGGATGGCTGTTCATCTGCCATACGGGTCTGCGCCGGGACGGATGCGCCTATGCGGCAGAAGCGCTCGGATTGGGTGCGGCGGCCGTGATTGCTCCGCATCCGATCGACGGGATCCCGCCGGAGAAAACGATCCTCACGCCGGACACGCGCCTCGCGGAGTCGGTGCTGTGGAACCGCTTCTGCGGCGAACCGGCAGACGGCATGACGAAGATCGCCGTGACCGGGACAGCCGGAAAAACGTCCGTCACCTTTATCCTGCGCGAGATCCTCATGACGGCAGGACGTAAGGTCGGCGTTATCTCCACGCTCGGCGCATTTTCCGGGCACGAACCCGTCCCGCTCGGCGAAAACGGCGGCGCGGCTGTGTCCGATATCCCCGGTGCCATGACGACGCCGGATCCCGAATACTTCTTCCGTGCCGTGGAACGGATGAAGCGCGGCGAATGCGATACCTTGATCTGGGAGGCCTCGTCCCAGTCCCAGCTGATGAAGCGGACGGCGGCGATCTGCCCGGATGCGGCGGTGTTCACGAATCTGTCGCCGGAGCACATGGACTGCCACGGCTCGATGGAAAACTATTTTGCCGCGAAGGCGACGCTGATGAAAGGCGCCGGAATCGCGGTGATCAACACGGATGACGAATGGATGCGCCGCCTGCCGGAACTGTACCCACAGGTGCCCGTCGTTCGCTGTTCAGCCGAGAGCGGCAAGGTTGCCGTCAGCGATGCGTGCGCCATCAAAACGGTGCTGCGCGGCGCGGACGGGATCGAATACGTCTACTTTTCCGAGAACGCCGTCTTTCGGGTCAGAAGCCCGCTGATCGGCCGGATGTCCGTGCAGAATACGCTGCTTGCGGCGGCTGCGGCGCTGGCGGTCGGCACGGACGCGATGATCACGAAAGAAGCGCTCGACGGTTTCAGCGGCGTCCCGGGACGGATGAACCGCGTGAAACTGCCGGGTGTGATCGGATTCTCGGTGTTTATCGACTACGCCCATACGCCGTCTTCTTTGGCATCGGTCCTCGACGCCATGCGGGAGATCACGAAAGGGCGGCTCATCGTTCTGTTCGGCTGCGGCGGTGACCGCGACCGGCAGAAACGCCCACTGATGGCCGAAGCGGCAGGACGCGGCGCGGATTACGTGATCCTCACGAGCGACAACGCGCGCACGGAGGATCCTGACGCAATTATCACGGAGGCGGCGGCCGGACTCGATCCTGCTGTGCCGCACGCCGTGATCCGGGACAGAGCGGAGGCGATCCGCTTCGCCGTTCGGATGGCGGAGACCGGTGACACGGTTCTGCTCGCCGGAAAAGGACATGAAAAATACGAGATACGCGCCGACGGCATGGTGCCCTTCGATGAAGAGGCCATCGTCCGGGCGGCAGTCCGGGATCGGTTCGGATCACGGGACGGCGGAGGCGCGGATAACGAAAGATAGAGACGCCGATCGGGGCGGGAGGATAGCATGAGCGTACAACTCAAACTGAAAGAGCTCACCGCAGCGGAAATTGCACGGGAAACCGGCGGTGAATTACGGATATATAACGGCGCGGACGCGGAGAAAAAACAGAAGGCGGTCTGCATTGCCTCGTCGGAAGGCGGGGAAGGCGTCGTCTTCTGCGCGATCAAAGGGCAGAATGCGGACGGCAGCGACTTTTTGCCGGAGGCGATCTCGCTCGGATCGGACTGCTTTATCTGCCAGCACGTGCCGGAGGAGGCTGTGACAGCGGGGAAACCGTTTGCCGCCGTCGTCGTACCCGATGCCGTGGAAGCGATGGGCAAGCTGGCTTCCTATTACCGCACGTTCACGAAGGCGAAATTCATCGCGGTGACCGGCAGCGTCGGCAAAACGACCACGAAGGAATTTATCGCATCCGTCACCTCGGCGGCCTTCCGCACGCATAAGACGAAAGGCAATCTCAACAGCCTGATCGGCCTGCCGCTGACGGTGTTCGACATTGATCCGGAAGACGAGATCGCCGTCGTCGAAATGGGCATGAGCGCCCTCGGCGAGATCGAGCGGATGTCGAAGATCGCCCGGCCGGATATCGCGGTCGTCACGAACATCGGCACGACGCATCTCGCGTCGCTCGGTACGCGGGAGAACATCCGCCGCGCCAAGATGGAGATCCGTCTCGGTCAGCCGGAGGACGGGATCCTCCTTTTGAACGCGGACGAACCGCTCCTCTTTGAAGAGGCGGAAAAACTCGAGAAAAAGCCGAAGCTGATGAGCATTTACAACAGTTCCGGCGACTTCAGAGCGGTGAACATCCGGCAGAAAGTGGACGGCATCGTCTACGATCTGATTTATGACAATAAAGCCGTCACCAATGTGGAGATCCCGGCGCTCGGCAAGCATAACGTCTATAACTCGCTGACGGCATACGGCATCGGCGTGATGCTCGGCATGACGGACGACGAGATCCGCCGCGGGCTGAAAACCTTCGTCGGCGTCGATATGCGGCAGAAGATCTACGACGTCGGCGGGATTATGGTGATCGACGACTGCTACAATGCCTCGCCCGAATCCATGCGTGCCGCGATCGACGTACTCGTTTCGATGGCGGCGAAGAAGAACGCGCGTCCGGCGGCGCTGCTCGGCGATATGCTCGAACTCGGCGATTATTCCCGCCTGATGCACGATCAACTCGGCCAGTACGCCGCACAGATGCAGATCCAGAAACTGTTCTGCTACGGCATGATGGCGGACATCGTGGCGGAAGCGGCGATCAAGAAAGGCATCCGGGCGGACAACGTGTTCGTCTGCCTCGACACCCGCGATGCACAGGGCATGGCCGACATGATCCTCCAGTCTCTGCAGCCCGGCGATATCCTGCTCGTGAAGGCAAGCCGCGGAATCGCAGCGGAGCGCATTATCGAATGTATGAAAAAACGCCGCGCCAGAAAGCGCAAAGGGGAATAACGGTTCGGCGGAATCTGAGAGAACAGGACTGACAGACGATGAAAACGAATCTCATGACGGTTGCGGCGCTGCTTCTGACCTTCCTCGGAACGGTGCTCATTTCGAAGAAACTGATCCCGATCTTAAAGAGCCACAAAATGGGACAGCGGATCCTCGAGATCGGTCCCCGCTGGCATAAGGGAAAGGAAGGAACGCCTACGATGGGCGGTCTTGCCTTCATCTTCCCGGTGGTGCTCGTCGGGATCGCGGGCGCCGTTTATATCGCGCTGACGGACGGGATCCGACAGACGCTGCCGCTTATCTTTACGCTGACGTTCGGCCTGGCGGGCGGTCTCATCGGCTGCGTGGACGATCTTGCGAAGCTCCGCAAAAAGCAGAACGAAGGGCTCACCGCGCCGCAGAAATTCCTGCTTCAGGTGCTCGTTTCGGCGCTCTATCTGCTCGGCATGACGCTCGTCTGCGGCGTGGATACGACCGTGTTCCTGCCGTTCATCGGCAAGTCGCTTGACTTCGGCCTCTTCTATTACGTCGTCTCGATGCTCCTTCTGACGGGCATCATGAACAGCGTCAATCTGACCGACGGCATCGACGGACTCTGCTCGAGCGTCACGCTCATCGTAGGCGTCTTCTTCCTCGCCGCGGGCTATCTGAACGGCCTTGCGGAACCGGAACTGCCGCTCTTGCTGCTCGGTGCCGTTCTCATCGGCGGATGCGCCGGTTTCCTCGTGTACAATTTCTACCCGGCCCGGGTATTCATGGGCGATACGGGCTCTCTCTTCCTCGGCGGACTGGTGGTCGGCGGCGCGTTCATGATGAACAATCCGCTCATCGTCCTCGTCGTCGGGATCGTTTACGTGATCGAGACGGCGTCCGTGATCCTGCAGGTCGGCTATTTTAAGCTGACACACGGAAAGCGCCTCTTCAAAATGAGCCCGATTCATCATCACTTTGAAAAATGCGGCTGGTCAGAGATCAAAATCGTTGTGGCGGCGTCTCTGGTCACAGCGGCCGCAGCGGTACTGTCGCTCGTCTTCGGACTGAGAGGCTGACGATCCTGCCGCCCCATAGGATGGATATGACAGATAAGAATGCAAAAAACGGAACAAGCCGCGCGAGGCGACGCCCGGAGGATATGACTCGTCCGACGGGACAGCCGACCAGAACGGGACAGTCCGTGCGGCGCTCACAGCCGGTACGCGAATCACAGCCGGCGCGTCAGATGCCGCTTACGACGACCCGCTTTGAGGCCGGACGCCGTACTCCCGCCGGAAACGCCCGTGCCGTCCGCAAGCCGACGGAGATGACGGCGCTCGATCCGAAAAAAACGGCCGCGCTCGTGGCGAAACAGAAGCGGGATGCGGAAAAGGAAGCCGCGTGGCAGAAGGACATCGTCCGGGTACGCGGCGGCGTGGACGTCGTGATGCTCGTCATCATCCTGCTCCTCGTGGCCTTCGGCACCATCGCCGTTTTCTCGAGCAGTTATCCGGTCGCCATCGCGGAGGGCAGAGAAGCCAACTACTATATCATCCGCCAGGTCGAATTTGTTGCGCTGGGCGCGGCGGCGATGGTCGTCATTTGCCTGCTCCCGATCAATTTCTGGAAAAAGTGGCTGCCGATCGTCGCGTATGCCGTTTCGGCCGTCCTGCTCGCCTATACGGCGGTACGCGGTCTGGCTGCCGGCGTTACGCACCGTTGGGTCAGACTCGGTCCGATCCAGCTGCAGCCGTCGGAACTGATGAAAGTCTCCGTCATCCTCATGCTCGCGTGGTACGCCGACAAATTCGGCAGCCGGACGAGCGAACTGGACGACAAAAAGACGCGCTATCGGTGGGAGATCTTGTATCCCTGCCTCATTCTCGGAGGCGCCTGCGGTCTCGTCATGATCGGCAAGCACCTTTCCGGCACGATCATCGTCGGTCTGATCGGGCTTGCCATGCTCATTATCGGCGGAACGCGGCTGACGTGGCTGTTCGGTACGCTCCTGCCGGCCGGTGCGCTTGCGATCGGTGCATACCTGATTGTCAATCCGTATGCATTCAAACGAATCACCACCTTTACCGACGAAAACGCCAATAAACTTGACGAACTGTATCAGACGACGCAGAGCCTGTATGCGATCGGCTCGGGCGGTCTGTTCGGCGTCGGCATCGGGGAAAGCCGTCAGAAGTACAGCTATCTGACCGCTGCGCACACCGACTTCATCTTCGCCATCTGGTGCGAGGAATGGGGCTTCGTCGGCGCCGTTTTCCTCATTCTTCTGTTCCTTGCGTTTGTCTGGCGCGGCTGTGTCATCGCCGTCCGCGCTCCCGATAAATTCACCATGCTGACCGCGTTCGGCATTACCGTTCACATCGGTCTGCAGGCATTTCTGAATATGTGCGTCGCGTCCGATATCATCATGAATACGGGCATCACGCTTCCGTTCTTCTCCTACGGCGGCTCGTCCACACTCGTTACGATGGCGGAAATGGGCATTCTGCTTGCGATTTCCCGTCAGTCGTACCGCACGAAGGCGCAGCTGAGACGTGAGAAGGCGCTCGCCCAGGCCGGGCTTGACGAATAAACGGCCATATTTATAAATAAAAGAGGACATTATGCGCGTTTTAATGACCGGCGGCGGAACGGGCGGACACGTCAATCCCGCACTTGCCATTGCGAATACGATCTGCCAGAACGACCCGGACGCCGTGATCGCGTACGTGGGTACGAAGAAGGGGATCGAGAATAAACTCGTTCCGAAAGCGGGCTATCCGCTCTATCACGTCGAGGTGCAGGGACTCAGACGGAGTTTTTCTCCTGCCAATCTGAAGGCGGCGTATCTGGCCGTCACCTCACCTCTGAAGGCGCGCTCGATCATCGAGGAATTCAAGCCGGATCTGGTCGTCGGAACGGGCGGTTACGTCTCGTGGCCGGTCGTGAAGGCGGCGTCGGATCTCGGCATCCCGACCGCACTGCATGAATCGAATGCGATCGCGGGCATCGCCGTCAAAATGCTGCAGAAATCCGTCGACCGCATCTATCTGAATTTTGAAAAAACGGGTGAAACGCTCACCTGCGATAAAGCGAAGCTGATGAAGGTCGGCAATCCCGTCCTCGGCGGCTTTACGTCCATGACGCGCGAAGAGGCGAGAGCCAAGCTCGGTATCCCCGAGAGCGCGAAGTACGTGCTTCTCTCCTATGCCGGAAGCATGGGCGCCGAAAAAGTCAACGATGCGGTGCTCTGCCTCATGCGGGACTTCACGGCGCGTCATCCCGAGGTCTACCACATCCACGCGACCGGGGCGATCGAATCGGAGATCTGCACGGCGAAATTCCGCGAAATGGGGCTCGATCAGTACCCGAATATCGAGCTCGTCGAATATATCTACGATATGCCCGTGAAGATGGCGGCGGCGGATCTCACGATCAACCGGGCCGGGGCGATGACCGTCACGGAACTGGCGCTGACCGGCAAATGCGCGATCTTCATGCCGTCGCCGAACGTGGCGGAAAATCACCAGTACAAGAACGCGAAGGTGCTCGCGGACGCGGGTGCGGCGGGTCTGTTTGAAGAAAAGGATCTGACGGACGACGCGCACGCGCTGACGGCTGAGGTGGAGCGGCTGCTCTGCCCGGCGGGCGACA
>JAZUKT010000254.1:0-5889 GCA_045643445.1 Eubacteriales bacterium | reverse complement strand
GCAAGGATTTTACAAAGGCAGAGCGCATAGTTGCACTCAACAACCCGCTCATGAGCCTGTGCATGTATTTCAACATGGTCTTCGTGCTGTTCGTGGGCTCCAAGATAGCAATCTCAAGCGGCGGTCAGGCACTTGATGTCGGTCAGATTTCCTCCATGCTCGTTTACGGCATGCAGATTCTCATGTCGCTCATGATGCTGTCGGTCATCTATGTTATGGTTACGATTTCCGCAGAGTCTGCAAGGCGTATCTGTGAGGTGCTTACGGAGGAACCCTCGCTGCATAACTGCGACAAGCCGGTCAGCGAGGTTAAGGACGGCTCTGTCGAGTTTGAAAATGTCAGCTTCAAGTACTCGGAAAAGGCGGAAAAGTTTGCCCTTTCCGATATTGACCTTCGCATTGAAAGCGGCATGACGGTCGGCGTTATAGGCGGCACGGGCTCGAGCAAATCCTCGCTCGTTCAGCTTATTCCGAGGCTGTACGATGTGACCGAGGGCAAGGTATGCGTCGGCGGCGTTGATGTCCGTGATTACGACATCGAAACTCTGCGAGGCGCAGTTGCAATGGTGCTGCAGAAAAACCTGCTGTTCTCGGGCACGATTGCCGAGAACCTGCGCTGGGGCAACGAAAACGCAAGCGACGATGAGCTTCGTGAGGCGTGCAGACTTGCCCAGGCCGACGATTTCGTCATGAGCTTCCCCGACGGCTACGATACGCATATCGAGCAGGGCGGCACGAATGTTTCCGGCGGTCAGAAGCAGCGTCTGTGCATTGCAAGAGCACTTCTGAAAAAGCCGAAGATACTAATTCTTGACGACTCGACAAGCGCAGTCGATACAAAGACCGATGCGCTTATCCGAGCGGGCTTTAAGGAGTATATCCCCGAAACTACAAAGATAATTATTGCACAGCGCATTTCCTCCGTTGAGGATGCGGATATGATAGTCGTTATGGATAACGGCTGCATAAGCGCAGTCGGCAAGCATGACGAGCTGCTTAAAGCCAGCGACATTTACCGTGAGGTATATGAGCAGCAGACCAAGGGAGGTGACGGCGATGAAGCATAATAAAGCAAAGCCCGGCACCTTCAAAAGGGTAATGAAAATGCTCCTCGGCTTCTATCCGAGACTTGTTCCGATTACCGCCGTGTGCATTCTCATTTCCGCAATCGCCGCTGCAATCCCCGATGTGTTCATTCAGAAGATAACCGCAATCATCGAAAACTGGCAGAGCACCAGTGACTGGGCATCGGCATCAAAGGAAATTCTGCCCATTATGGCGTTCCTCATTATTATGTATCTGCTGTCGCTTGCGGCGGTCACGCTCTATACGCAGCTTATGGCGTTCATTACGCAGGGCTTCCTTTGCAAGATGCGCCGCAGCCTGTTTGACGGAATGCAGAATCTGCCCGTCAGATTCTTCGACAGCAACAAGCACGGCGATATAATGAGCTACTACACAAACGATATCGACACACTGCGTCAGCTCGTCTCGCAGTCTCTGCCTGCCCTGCTCCGTTCCGGCGCCATCGTTCTCGTCAACCTCGCTATCATGATCTGGTACTGCGGCTGGCTCACGCTCCTCGTTCTCGCCGGCGTAGTCGTCATGTTCCTCGTCTCCGGCAAGATCGGCGGCGGCAGTGCCAAATTCTTCATCCGCCAGCAGAAGTCCATGGGTAAGACCGAGGGCTTCGTGCAAGAAATGATGAGCGGTCAGAAGGTCGTCAAGGTCTTCTGCCACGAGGCGGCCAATCAGGAAGCGTTCGACAAGCTGAACGGCGAACTGTATGACGACAGTTACCGCGCCAACGCCTACGCCAACACGCTCGGCCCGATCATCATGAACATCGGCAACGTGCTCTACGTGCTGACCGCTATTTTCGGCGGCATCCTGCTCGTCACGCACGCGCCGAACTTCTCCCTCTCCGGCCTGCCGATCTCGATCAGCATCGTCGTTCCGTTCCTCAACATGACGAAGCAGTTCACCGGCAACTTCAACACCGTTTCCCAGCAGCTCAACTCCATCATCATGGCGATGGCGGGCGCGACCCGTATCTTCTCCCTGATGGACGAAGAGCCTGAAACCGACGACGGTTATGTCACGCTCGTGAACGCCGAAATCACCGCCGACGGAACGGTCACCGAATCCGATACCCGGACGGGAAAATGGGCCTGGAAGCACCCGCACGCGGACGGCACGACCACTTATACGCCGCTCTGCGGAGACGTACGGCTGACCGAAGTCGATTTCTCCTACGACGGGCAGAAGCAGGTGCTGACTGACGTATCCGTGTACGCGGAACCCGGTCAGAAGGTCGCCTTCGTCGGCGCAACGGGCGCAGGCAAGACGACGATCACCAACCTGATCAACCGTTTCTACGACATCGCCGACGGCAAGATCCGCTACGACGGCATCAACATCAACAAGATCAAAAAGGACGATCTGCGCCGCTCGCTCGGTATCGTCCTGCAGGATACGAACCTCTTCACGGGCACCGTGCTTGAGAACATCCGCTACGGCCGACTCGACGCATCCGATGAGGATTGCAAGGCCGCGGCACGGCTCGCAGGCGCCGACGATTTCATCAGCCGTCTGCCCGAAGGCTACGACACGCTCCTCTCCGGGAACGGCGCCAATCTCTCGCAGGGTCAGCGTCAGCTGCTCGCTATCGCGCGTGCCGCAGTCGCCGATCCGCCGGTCATGATCCTCGACGAAGCCACTTCCTCCATCGACACCCGCACCGAGGCCATCGTCTCCCGCGGTATGGATAAACTGATGGAAGGCCGCACCGTCTTCGTGATCGCGCACCGCCTCTCCACCGTCATGAACGCCGACGTGATCATGGTACTCGACCACGGCAAGATCATCGAGCGCGGCAATCACGACAAACTCATCGAAGAGCGCGGCGTGTACTATCAGCTCTACACCGGCGCGTTCGAACTTGAATAAATCCCACAATAAAGAAAGCTGTCATCCCGATCAACCGATCAGGGCGGCAGCTTTTTTGGTTTTCGTCTGATTCAGAATTCGGGTTTGTTGCCCGACAGTCCGCTGTTACTGGTCTTTTTTCTTGCAGAAGCCCTTCCGGCCGCACTTCGGACAGCGCATCACTCTGTCATCCCCATCACGCAGAAACGCGGAAAACTCATACCATTTCGGTTGAAATTCTTCGCCGCATTTCGGGCATTTGTATGTATGATGAATAATGCTCCGCAGTGCAAGAATAAAGCCAAGCAGGATTATCACCGCAACCGGAATTGCAATAACATACCACGGTACCTGCCAACTTTCGCCAAACCAATGAACCTCACAGGATGTCAAAACGAGCATGAGTGGAAAAAGCGATAATATACCAAGTGCTTTTTTCATGAGTTGTCCTCCTAATGATGAATTCTACTTCATTATACAAACATAGAACGGAAATGTCAACCCCTTGTTGCTAATAAATAGTAAAAACGGCACCCGTCAATAAAACATGATGCCGTTTCTGTATTTCGATAAGTCACTCACCCTCCGTCGGGAACACGATCCCGTTCTGGCGGCGGATCTCGTCCATCACTTCGAGCGTGAGGCGCGTGTTCCGGCGGTACGGCTCATCCGACTGCTCTCCGCGGACACAGGCGGCAAAATCGGCCAGTTCGTACACCATATTATTCTCCGGCCGCGGTTCGACGAGCACGGTTTTCTCGCCTTTTCTCCGCTCCAGCGTGACCCGCTCAAACTGCGAGACCTTTTCAATCGTGATCGCGCCGTTCTCCCCGAGGATCACGGACGGCGTGGCGGAATCCGCAATTTTCGAATACACGATCTCGGCCTGCATGGACGGATAATCGAGCAGCGCCGTGCCCATGCCTTCCATCCCGTTCGGGAGCATGACGGAACGCGAGGTGATCGTCTCCGGCTTACCGAACAGCATGACGCACACGTGAACGGCGTAGCAGCCGATATCCATCAAGGCGGCGTTTCCGAGCGACGGATCAAAGGCGTTCAGGATCGTGCCCGCTTTATAGGCGTCATAGCGGGAGGAATACTGGCAATAGTCGAACACGGCCCGGCGGATTGTTCCGATCTCGGAGAGTGCATCCCGCACGACAGACGCAGCCGGATCGTGTCCCGGACGCATCGCCTCCATCAGCACCACGCCATGCCGACGCGCCGTCTCCTCCATTTTCCCGAATTGCGCGGCGCTCAGTCCGGCCGGCTTTTCGACGAGAACGTGCTTGCCGTGCTTCATCGCCGCCTCTGCCGTCTCGTCGTGCAGCGCGTTCGGATTGGCGATATAGACGGCGTCGACGTCGGACGAGAAGAACGCTTCCCGATCCGTCATCACCGTCGGGATCCCGTGCTTATCCGCAAATGCCTGTCCCTTCTCTGCCGTTCTCGAATACACGGCCGTGACCGTCACGTCCCCGGATGCGGCGGCACATTCGCACAGCCAGTCCGCGACGAAGTTCGTGCCGATCACGCCGATTTTCAGTTTGTTCATATGGCCTCCGATTCTGACGAAAAGCGGGCTCCTGACAGGGGAAACCCGCTTTTTGCATTTACTGATTTTCGATGGTTACGTTCAGGTGGTTGTACGGGATCACGATGCCGAACTTGTCGAACGCGCGCTTCACGTCTTCCCACATATCGAAATAGACGCTCCAGTAGTCGGCAGAACCGCACCAGATCCGCAGACGCACCTTCATGGCGGACGAGTCATGTGCTACGACGAACACTTCCGGCGCGGGATCCTTCAGGACGAGATCGTTCATGGCAGCGGTGGCCAGCAGCACCTTGCGGGTGAGGTCGATATCGCTCGTGTAGTCGATCGAAAAGTCGAAATCCACCCGGCGATTCTCCTGCGTCGAGAGATTCGTCACGGTCGCGTTCGCCATGGTGCTGTTCGGAACGGTCATGTTCTGATTATCGGGCGTCAGCACCTTCGTATAGTAGAGGCCGATATCCTCGACCACGCCGCTGATGTCGCCGGCAATAATGAAATCCCCGACGTGGAACGGCTTGCAGAACATGATGACGATGCCGCTCGCAATATTGGAAAGGCCGCCCTGCAGAGCAAGACCGATCGCCAGACCGCAGGAACCGAGCACCGCGATGACCGTCGCTTCCGGCACACCGCAGATGATAACGGCCGTCACAACGGCGAGCACCTTGATGGCGATGCTTACGGCGTTCGTGAGCAGCAGCTGCATATTGGGATCCAGTTTTTCCATCGCTTTGCTTTTCTTCATCGGCTTGGCGATCCATTTTGCAAGCAGGAAGCCGATCGCCAGCACGACGACGGCGCAGAGCAGGCGGATCACGAACGGAACGAGATAGGTGTTGATAAAGCTTAATACGACGTTGTTGTCCATGTTTTTCTCCTCATGATACAGATAGATTCATACTGATATTATACGTTTTTTCGCCGGAAAATTCAAGCCCCGGCATCATTTCCGACG
Source organism: Eubacteriales bacterium (assembly GCA_045643445.1). Classification (GTDB taxonomy): domain Bacteria; phylum Bacillota; class Clostridia; order Oscillospirales; family CAG-272; genus UMGS1696. The sequence continues at coordinate 445 of JAZUKT010000254.1, read as the reverse complement.
GTTTACGAACGCTTGCGCAGTTCCGTCCGGCGGATCTTGCCGCTGATCGTCTTCGGCAGTTCCGGCAGGAATTCGACGATGCGCGGATATTTGTACGGCGCCGTCTGCTTCTTGACGTAGGTCTGGATCTCCTTGACAAGTTCGGGCGAACCTTCCTTGCCGGGCACCAGCACAATGGAGGCCTTGACGACCTGACCGCGGATCTCATCCGGCGCGGCCGTGACCGCACATTCGAGGACGTACGGCAGTTCCATGATCACCGATTCGATCTCGAACGGCCCGATGCGGTAGCCGGAGGATTTGATAACGTCATCCACGCGGCCGACGTACCAGTAGTTGCCGTCCTCATCGCGCCAGGCCGTATCGCCGGTGTGATAATAGCCGTCGTGCCAGGATTCCGCCGTTGCTTCGGGATTTTTATAGTAGCCCTTGAAGAGACCGCAGG
>JAZUKT010000253.1:0-2371 GCA_045643445.1 Eubacteriales bacterium | reverse complement strand
GTGCTTACCGTAACCGGCGATTACATTACCGTCAAAAACTGCCTCATCCACAACTGCGACGGCTATGCGATGACCTTCAACGGCGTCCACAACACCGTATCCCGCTGTGAGATCAAGCACATGGGACGCGGCGGTATCCGGATGACCGGCGGCGATTACGAAACGCTTACGCACAGTGAAAATCTCATTGAAAACTGCTATATCCACGATTTCCAGGAAGTCCAACACACCTATCAGCCGGGTATTGCGCTTGATGGCGTCGGCAATACCGCACGGCATAACGAAATCGCCTATGCACCGCACATGGTCATGACGGCAGGCGGTACCGAAAACCTCGTTGAATGGAACTACATCCACGACGTCGTGCTCGATTCGTCGGACGCCGGCGCGTTCTACATGGGCGGTCAGTGGCAGCCCGTCGGTTCTGTTCTTCAGTATAACAAATTCGAGAACATCGGCACGGGCGACAACAGGCCGAAAGCCATTTATCTCGACGACATGGGCTCCGGCTGGACGATTCAGTCGAATCTTATCATCAACTGCCTCGGCTTCGCGCTCAACTTCGGCGGCGGACGCATGATCACCTGCGTCAACAACGTCGTCATCGACCCGCCGGAAGTCGGCAGCTACCTCCATTACGACGCGAGAATCCGCACGGCGTACCTCGAAGAAGACAGATTCCAATCGAAGGACGAGGCGATCTGGCACACGATGGACGGCATCCCTTACCAGAATGAACTCTGGACGGAGAAATACCCGCTTCTCGCACAGATGAATCTCTACGGCGACGACAACCCGGATGACCCGAACTTCCCGATCAACCCGGCCTACTCCGTCGTGAAGAACAACATCTTCTGCGGCGGCTGGGATAAGTGGAAAGTCATGGTCGACGACGAAGTCAAAGAATATTCCGAGATCGGCGATTACCTCTATAACGCGGACGCATCCCGCATCTTCGTTGAGGGAACGTACGAACTTAACAAAGTCGGCCTCCGCTCGGGCATCGAGTACACGCCGGTTCCGGTCGACGGCTACGGTATCGAACCGCTCGGCGAATAAGAAAATCAGCACGGGAGACGAAAGCCTTCCGTGCTTTTTCTATGGAAAACAGTATAATATTAAATTATCACTTGTTTCATTAGATAAATTATGTTATACTGTCAAAAATACCCGTAAATCAGGAGTTGCCCATGAAAAAGTGTAAGCGTGTCTTTTTGCTGGTCCTTGCGGCGGTAATGTCTCTCGGCATGATCGCCTGCGCAAACGAAGAATCCGCTGATCCCGGAAGCGAAACACAGGCGGAAGTGGCCGCGTACAACGGCCCCGATTTCTTCGTCTCGCCCGACGGCGACGATACGGCTGACGGCTCGGCGGAGCATCCGTTCGTGTCCGTTCAGCGCGCGATGGAGGCTGTTGCCGCATCCGATCATACCGTTCCGCACACCGTGACGTTCTCGGCCGGACGGTACCGCGTTGTACATATTGATCTTCTGAAAGAATACGGCGGCAGCGAAAACGCGCCCGTGACATACAAGGCGGCGGGCGACGGCGACGTCATTTTCGACGCCTCGGATCCGATTCCGACCGCACACCTTGCGGCAATCGCAGAGGACGACCCGATGTACGCCCGTTTCGATGAATCTGTCCGTGACAAGATCGTTGTCGGCGATCTGACCGCGGAAGGCTTCACCAAAGAGTCGATCGGCCCGGTCTACGCGATCGGCACCTATTCGACCGCGTCGGAATACGGCGACGAATACGTCGGTACAAACGCCTCCTTCTTCTGGAACGACACGAGAATGTCGCTTGCCCGTTACCCGAACGAGGGCTACGTCCTCACGACGGGCAGAACGCCGGACTCCTCCGAATATATCCTCAAGGGCAATAATACGCTCGGCGTCGGCGCACCCGGCGGCACGGTCTATTATGAGCCCGAAGTCATCGAGCACGCGGCGTCATGGCAGGATCTCACGGACGCATGGGCGTTCGGCTGCTTCCAGTTCAACTGGGCGGAAATGACCACGCCGCTCAAGGCTGTTGATAAAGAAGAAGGCACCGTCACGATGCTCTTCAACTCCATGTTTGGCTATAAGGATGAAGGCGGCGAGACCTACTTCTTCAATATTCCCGAAGAGCTGGACACGCCCGGCGAATACTGGATTGACCGTGAGAATATGAAGATTTACGCGATCCCGGCAGACGAAACGACGGACGGCGTGATCAACGTAGTCGGTGCACGCGAGAAGATGTTCATCGATGAGATGGACTACACGACGTTCGACGGCATCACGTTTGAAGGCGCGTCGGACACCGTTCTCACCCTGACCGGCGACTACAATACCGTTCAAAACTGTCTCATCCACAACTGCGA
>JAZUKT010000252.1:0-2448 GCA_045643445.1 Eubacteriales bacterium | reverse complement strand
CGCGGGACTTCCGTCAGCCGGGAAATCCTCCCTGCTCGCGGCGCTGTCCTCCGCACGGCCGAAGATCGCCGACTACCACTTCACGACGCTGGAACCGAATCTCGGCGTCGTCTCGACCGGTGGTGAATCCGGCTTCGTCATGGCCGACATCCCCGGACTGATCGAAGGTGCATCGGAAGGCGCCGGACTCGGTCACGCTTTCCTGCGCCACATCGAGCGCTGCCGGATGCTGATCCAGGTCGTCGATATTTCCGGCGTGGAAGGCAGAACGCCTCTCGAAGATTTTGAAACCATCGACGCAGAACTTGAAAAATTCTCGCCGGAACTCGCCGCACGCCCGCGCCTGATCGCCGCCAACAAAGCCGATCTGCTCGTGCCGGAGGAGGCGGATTTCGGTGAACTGCCCGCGCTGTCCGAAGAATACGCCGCGCTGCTCGCACGCTGCACGGAACGCGGCTATCGGGTGATCTGCATCTCCGCTTCGCAGAAAATGGGTCTGAAAGCGCTCGTTGACGAGACTGCCCGGATGCTGCGCGAACTGCCGCCCGTGACGGTCTACGAACCCGAACTGACGCCCGAGGACGAGGACGACGGGATCGGACGCAGCGCCGACGACGTCATTATCCGCCGGGACGACGACGCAGCGTGGGTGCTTGAGGGCGCATGGGTCGATGCGCTGCTCGGCCGCGTGAATCTCGACGACCGCGAATCTTATATGTATTTTGAACGTTCGCTGACCAAATCCGGCCTGATCGACCGACTGCGCGAGGCGGGCTGTGAAGAGGACGACCTTGTCCGCATCGGCGAGGTGGAATTCAACTTTGTCAACTGATTTGATGGACGAACGACTGAAAGAAAAAGCCTTTGAGGCGACGCTGCGGCTGTATCTCTACCGGCTGACGGACGATCCGCGCGATTTTGTTTCCGTCGCTGACCGGGAGCGAAACGCCATGGCCATTCGGGTATCCGGGAAGCCGATCAGCGCGCTCACGCCGGATGATTTCGTCGTCATTTCCCTTGACGCGGAATCGGCAGACGCTGATGCGGCGTTTCATCGGTCGCTGTACCGCCATCTGCCCGGCATCCGCTCCATTGCCGTCGTGCGGTCGCGCTATGCTTCCGCGCTGGCGAAAAGAGGCGGTTCCGTCCGCCCGTCTTCTGCCGCGGAAGGTTATTTTGACGGAGACGTTCCCTGCCTCGGTTCGGCTGACGAATCGGATCCTGCCGCACGGATGGCGGAAACGCTGACGGGTGCTCACGGGAAAGCAATGCTGCTGCCGGAAGGATGTGCCGTACTGCCGGCTGACGATCCGATGGAAGCGGTGGATGCCGCCGTGACGCTCGAAATGCTGGCTGAACGAACGTATTTCGCCGATCGCATGAACGAGAAATACCGATCGGAATCCGCACCGCCCGAACCGCTTCACAAGCGGCTGACGCGCGCGGCCGAACAGTCGAAGAAATCATAATCGAATAAACAAGCACGACAAAACCCGCCTGGACGAGATGAACGCTCGCTTCGGCGGGTTGTTTTTTGTCCATAAGCCGATGGATCAGTCCGGGTTTTCGATCGCGCAATACAGGCAGTGATGCACGGTTCCCTGATATTCGATGTCTTCTTCCTCGTCGATCCGGTGCATCCCGCATTTCTCCATCACGCGTCCGCTTGCGGGATTTTCTTCAAAATAGCCGGCTATGACTTTCCGGTACCCCATTCTGAACAGCTCGTTAATGCAGGCGCCGACGGCTTCCGTTGCGTATCCTCTGCCCTGATATTCCGGCAGAATGACGTAGCCGACCTCAATGGACGTTTCATCCATGCCGCAGTCGTTCACAAAACCGATGAGCTCCCCGTCGAGGTATATGCCGTATTCAAAATGAGCTTCGTCTCTGCTGAACCCCATCAGCTTATAAAACAAATCTCTCACCTGACTGTCGCTCTCGAAATCGGGGATCATAAAGGTCTTTTTGATCTGTTCGTTACACAGAATCTGCATCATCCGCGTTTCATCACATTCGTTATAGGCATGCAGAGTCAGCCGGCTCGTTCTGAGCAAGTCGCTTTTCTTCTTCATTGTCGTTATCTCCAAAATGTCAGTTGTTGATTTTGTCAGCCGACGCCATGACCGCCGCCAGATGCCGCGCCGTTTCCCGGTTTTCGGGCTTCATGAGCGTCGGATCGTCCGCGATCGCCTTTTTCGCCCACGCGGCCGCCCGCCCGATCAGCGTCTTATCCCGGCAGGCGGAGGCCAGTTTCAGCTCCATCTGCCCGGACTGGCGGATCACGCCGCTTTCGTGGAAGAAATCGCCCGGTCCGCGCATTTCGAGATCATATTCCGCAATCTCAAAGCCGTCCGTCGTCCGCTTGACTGCGTTCAGCCGATCCGTTACCTCCTGCCGCTCGGAATCGGTCACGAGGATGAAGTAGGATTTCGCCTGCCCGCGTCC
>JAZUKT010000251.1:0-2701 GCA_045643445.1 Eubacteriales bacterium | reverse complement strand
CCCTTTGCGTCTGAGCATTCCTTTCAGTTCCGATACCGTTACGATGCGCGTCACGAGCAGGAGCGCCCCGTAGATCACCGCCGCGATGCAGATGGCGACAAGTCCGCCGATCCGCACGCCGAGTCTGCCGGAGAGCACCGGGTACAGAAGCCAGGCCGCGCCGCCCATGACGACCGACACGCCGATGATTTTGAGCGTATTCGTGATGATCTGCCCGCAGCCGAGGAGGAATTTGCGCAGGAAGATGCCGTTCATGATAATCATGACGACGTAGCAGACGCAGGTGGCGATCGGCGCGCCTTTGATGTTGATCGCAGGAATGCCGACAAGCACCGCGTTCAGGACGCATTTGACGACGCCGCCGACGAAGAGGCTGATGAGCGGCCGCTCCGCCTTGCCAAACGCCTGCAGGACCGCGCCGCTGATCGACACGACCGCGTACAGAATGACGGCGATGCCGAAGATGGCGAGAAGCGGTGCGCCCGCCGTCGCTTCATCCGGCGTATTGAAGTAGATGATGTTCATGATCGGGTCGGCGAGGATGGAGATCCCGATCCCGGCCGGCAGCGCGAGCATGAGCGTGTATTTGAAGCAGTTCGTCATGTTGACGACCACTTTATCTTTATCCTTTGCCGTATAGGCCGCCGTCAGCACCGGCAGGATACTGACCGAGAACGGCACGATGAACGCCGACGGGAAATTGAAGATCTTCTTCGCGTTGCCGAACACGCCGTAGAGCCAGTTCGCGTCCTCGTAAAGATAACCGAGCCTGTCCTGCAGGATCCGCATGATGACGGCCGTGTCGATCAGGTTGACGAGGCTCATGACGGACGCGCCGAGCGATACCGGGATGGCGATGCGGAACAGCTCTTTCAGAAGCGCCTTATCGCTCCGCACCGGCAGACCGGACGGGACGAAATCACGCTTCGAGCGCTGCTTGAATATGAGAAGATAGCAGACCGCGAGCACCGCACCGATCGAAACGCCCGCGATGGCGCCGGCAGAACCGCCCACGTATTCGTATTCCGTTTTCAGGAGAACGTACGCGAGCGCGCAGCCGAAGAACAGCTTCGCAAACGCCTCGATCACCTGCGAGACCGCCGTGTGGATCATGATCGACTGCCCCTGGAAATAACCGCGGAGCGCCGACATGATGAACGCGCAGAACGCCGTCACGGCCAGCACGCGGATGGAGAGCCCTGCGTTCGGATTCTTGATGAGCGCCGCAAGCCAGTCCGCGCCGATGAACATGACGCCCGCTATGACCGCGCCGATGATGGTGAAGACCCGGATGGCCAGCGTGTAGATCCGCTCCGCCTCGTCCGTATTCCCGGCAACGAGCGTTTCGCTCACCATACGGGAAACGGCGACCGGCAGACCGGCAGACGCCAGTACCGCGAGCATATTATAAATATCGTAGGCCGTGTAAAAATAGCCCATGCCCTCTCCGCCGAGCAGATTGGCGATCGGGATCGTGAACAGAAGCCCCGCCAGTTTGACAAAGGCGGTCGATATGGTTAAGACGAACGCTCCCCGCAGGAAAGCGCCTTCCGAATTGCTCGATTTCAGACTAAAACCTTCTTTACATAGTAATCCATGTTAGGTTTATTGTACCATAACGCGGCCGTAAAGTCAATGAACTTTTTGCGTCATCCGGGCAAAACCGAAAAAGAGGGGATTGAAAAAAACGGCGCGGTATGATATACTGTTTACAGAATCATGCGTCACACCCGTACGTCAGTCATTATAGGGAGGTCCATCATGCCTGATTTACTTGAATACAAATGTCCCTGCTGCGGCGGCGGGATCACGTTCGACTCCGCCTCCCAGAAGATGAAATGCCCGTACTGCGACACCGAATTCGATCTCGAAACGCTCCAGTCCTACGACGCGGAGATGAACGTGGACAACACGAACGAGATGGAATGGGATCCGGCCGAAACACAGAACTGGACGGACGCCGAGGACGACGGTCTGCGCGTCTACATCTGCCAGTCCTGCGGCGGCGAAGTCGTAGCGCCCGACACGACGGCAGCTTCCTCCTGCCCGTTCTGCGGCAACCCCGTCGTTATGCAGGGCAATCTCACCGGTGCGCTCCGGCCCGACCTCGTCATTCCCTTCAAACTCGACAAAGAGGCGGCCAAAGCCTCGCTCAAGGCCTACTATAAAGGCAAAAAACTTCTGCCGCGCGTCTTTGCGGAAGAAAACCACATCGACGAGATCAAGGGCATCTACGTACCGTTCTGGCTCTTCAGCTGCGAGGCGGACGCGGATATCCGCTACAAGGCCACCCGCACCCGCGCTTGGTCCGATTTCCGTTACAATTATGTTGAAACCTCGCACTATCTTGTCACGCGCAGCGGCTCTCTCGCCTTCGACATGATCCCGGTTGACGGCTCCTCCTCCCTCGCCAACGAGGTGATGGAATCCATCGAGCCGTTCGATCTCTCCGAGGCGGTCGATTTTCAGACGGCGTATCTGTCCGGCTATTTCCCCGACAAGTACGACGTGACGGCCGACGACTGCATCCCGCGCGCCAACGAACGGGTGAAATCCACGGTCGAATCCGTCTTTCAATCCACCGTTCAGGGCTACGACACCGTCATCACGGAGGAATCCGCCGTCTCCTGCCGTCAGGGTCAGGTCAAATACGGTCTGCTCCCGGTATGGCTGCTGACCACCAACTGGAAGGATCAGAAAT
>JAZUKT010000250.1:0-2830 GCA_045643445.1 Eubacteriales bacterium | reverse complement strand
GACGTGGACGCGAAATAGAAGATGTTGTCTTCGGTGCCGTATTCCTTCGCGCGCTCGAAAATGTCGGCGAGCTTGACTTCCTTGTCGTACAGCTCGTGAACGGCGTAGGCGTTATCCCAGAAGATACGGAAGTCGGGCGCGGCCGGTTTCATCGCGGCGATGGCGTCCACCACTTCGTCCGAATACGTGATGCCCTCGGGATTCGAGAACTTCGGCACGCACCAGATACCCTTCACGGACGGGTCGGAGCAGGCGATGTCGTACACTTCGTCCATATCCGGGCCGTCGGCGTTCAGCTTCACCGGCACCATTTCGATCCCGAGCGTCCGGCACATCGTGAAGTGGCGGTCGTATCCGGGAGACGGGCAGATGAACTTGATCCGGCCCTGACGGCACCACGGCTCATGGCCGCCCGCTACGCCGAACAGCATGGCGCGCACGAGCGTATCGTACATGACGTTCAGAGACGAGTTGCCGAGCACGAGAATGCGCGACGTCGGAATGCCGAGCAGATCGGAGAACAGCTTTTTCGTTTCCGGGAGACCGTCAAGGATACCGTAGTTCCGGCAGTCGAGGCCGCTTGCGCTGAAGCAGTCGCCGCGATCGTTGACGATCGACAGCATCCCGGACGACAGATCGAGCTGCGCCTGGTTCGGCTTGCCGCGCGTTAAATCGAGGGTTAGGTTCATCTCCGACCAGCGGTCGAGTTTGGCCTGTTCCTCTGCCATGATTTTCGTGAGTTCTTCCGGGGACATTGCTTTGTAGGGTTTGTTTTCCATGGGAAACCTCGATTCTGTATAGAAAAATGGAATTTGTCTTATTTCAGAAGGCCGGAGAGGATCTTTTCCTCCGCTTCTTCGGCCGTGAGTCCGAGCGTCATGAGTTTCGTGATCTGGTCGCCCGCGATCTTGCCGATGGCGGCCTCGTGGATGAGCCGTGCGTCAACGGAATTCGCACAGATCTCGGGAATGGAGCGGATCTTTGCCGAGTCCATGATGATGGAGTCGCACTGGACGTGTCCGAAGCAGTCGTTGTTGCCGGTCAGCCGCGGGTAGAAGAGCTGCGTCGATTCGCCCTTCGCCACCGAGCGGGAATTGAGTCTTGCCTTCGAGCCTTTGCCGTCGAGAATGACTTCGGTCTCGCTCCGCACGCTCTGTTTTCCGTCCGACATGATGCGTTCGTTGACGATGACCTCGCAGTTTTCGCCTGCCGTGATCGTCGTTTTGCGGTTCGTCGAGTCGATGCCGCCAATCTGGACGCTCTCGATCTCGAGTGTGGCGCCGTCGTCGAGTGTGGCGGACATTTCGGGGTTCATGACGCGCTCGCCGGAGCCTTTACCCTCGCCGTAGTGCTTTTCGATATAGCGGACGCGGGAATTTTTCCCGATCGTGAGCGTATGAACGCCGTCGTGCGCCGCGCCCTCGTCTCCGGCATTATGGATGCCGCAGCCCGCCACGATGAGGACGTCGCAGTCGTCGCCGATGATGAAATCGTTATAGACGAGTTCGCGGATGCCGGTCTTCGTGATGATGACGGGAATATGGACGCTTTTATTTTTCGTACCGGGTTTGACGGTGACGACGATGCCCGCGCAGCCCGTTTTATTTTCGATGGTGATCTCGTCGGTGCTCTGGCGGCCGGCGGATTCTCCGTTTTCACGGATATTATAGGCGCCGGTCGGCGTATTATGGATATCCGCGATCTTCTCAAGCAGATCGCGTCTGATGGTTTGATCCATGGTGCTCCTTCCTTTTTTCGGGAGTATTTGGTAGAGAAACCCGCGGGCTTCTCTGGGTTTTATTTTTTCGTAAGAGTCCTCCGCGGCGAGGACTCTTACCAACACGCGCCGTTCAAGGGGCAACCGGTCATAAATGACCATGGTTTCCCCCTTGAAAATCCCCCTTCCTGCCGCCTGCCGGCGGAAATGAGGACTTTCAAACAGGTCGCGGGTCTGGGGCGAAAGCGTTAGTTAGTAAAACGAGCGCAGAGCAAAGTTTTCATAACGGCAAAGCCGAGAGCGTTAGGTATTCTGTTGACGTGGGCAAAGTTTTTCTATCCGGCGGATGAATGGCTTGGATTTAATACCTATATCCACGCTTCGCCTTATGGCGTGGGTTTTCAGGGTCTCGGCGGCCCCTGAAAACCTCGTTAACGCTCTTCTGGGGCTCTGAAACGCCTTTATTTGATGGATTGAACCTTGTCAACCCAACCCATCCATAAAAGTTCTTGCCAGGCTTCTTTCAAGAAGCCGCGTCTCTCTTTTCCAAAAGGCCGCGTCTCCCCTCGTTCCCCTCGTCACTCCTCGAGGCACTTCTTGTCGGCGACGGCGTCGATAGAAGGGAGGATTTCGGAAGCGGGGCCGCGTTTAACGAGTTTACCGTCGGCGACGAGGAGAACCTCATCGGCCTGATTGATGATACGTTCCTGATGGGAGATGATGATGAGGGTGGAATCGGTGGACTCATGGAGTTCGCGGAAGGTTTTCGTGAGGCGGTGGAAGCTCCAGAGGTCGATGCCGGCTTCGGGTTCATCGAAGATCATGACTTTCGCGCCTTTTGCGAGGACGGTAGCGATCTCGATACGCTTCACTTCGCCGCCGGAAAGGGAGGTATCCACTTCGCGGTTCAGGTATTCTTCGGCGCAGAGTCCGACTTTGGTGAGATAGCGGCAGCACTCGTCGCGCTTGACGGTTCGGCCTGCGGCGATCGAAAGCAGATCCTTCACGGTCAGTCCCTTGAAGCGCGGCGGCTGCTGGAATCCGTAGGAGATCCCGGCGGCTGCGCGTTCGGTCACGCCGCGGTGGGGGATATCCATGCCGTCGAGGGTGAGT
>JAZUKT010000249.1:0-1720 GCA_045643445.1 Eubacteriales bacterium | reverse complement strand
GTGCGCACTCGCGTTTGTGATCGGCGGCGGCATCGGCAACATGGTCGACCGCGTGCGGCTCGGTTATCTCATCGACTTCATTGACTGCCGTTTTATCCGCTTTTATGTGTTCAACGTCGCGGATTCCTTCGTCTGCATCGGCTGCGGGATGTTTCTGCTGGCCGTCGTGATCGACGAAGTGCGCGCGATCCGACAGAAGAAAAAAGACGCGGCCGCTCCGGCTCCGTCTGACGGGACAAAACATGAATGAAGAAGAACTGACGCCGCTTTCGTTCCAGGCAACACGGGACGGTGAGCGGCTTGATGCTTTTGCGGCGCGGGAAAGCGGACTGACGCGGTCGCAGATCCAACGGCTCGCCGGCGACGGAATGATCACCGTCAACGGGACGCCCGCCGCGAAGAACGACCGGCTGAAAAAAGGCGATCTCGTGGAGATTTTTCTCCCGGAAGCCGAGGACGCCGACGCCGTGCCGGAGAATATTCCGCTCGATATCGTCTACGAGGACGACGACTTGATCGTTGTCAATAAACCGTGCGGCATGGTGGTGCATCCGGCGCCGGGGCATCCGAACGGAACGCTCGTGAACGCGCTGCTCTGGCATTGCGGCGATTCGCTCTCCGGGATCGGCGGCGTGAATCGGCCGGGCATCGTACACCGCATCGACCGCGATACGTCGGGGTTGATCTGCGCGGCCAAGAACGACCGTGCGCATCAGGCGCTGGCGGAGCAGCTGCGGGATCATTCGATGCACCGGGAATACCGCATGATCGTCACGGGACATATGAAGGAGCAGACGGGCACCGTGGACGCGCCGATCGGACGGCATCCGACGGATCGGAAGAAAATGGCGGTCATCCGCTCGGCGGACAAACGGGCGCGGAACGCCGTCACGCATTGGCGGGTACTCGAAGAATTCCCCGGCTTCACCTACGCCGAGGCGATCCTCGAGACCGGGCGAACGCATCAGATCCGCGTGCATATGTCGTATATCGGGCATCCGCTGATGGGCGATACGCTCTACGGCGGCGGACATACGCCATTCGAGAAGCACAACGCGCCGCTGCTCGACGGGCAGATGCTCCACGCGGCGTATCTGATCCTGCGGCACCCGCGTACCGGGGAAGAAATGCGCTTCGAGTCGCCGATGCCGGAGAATTTCGCGGCCATGCTCGAAAAACTGCGGCAGATCGGCGAATGACAAAACGTCACATGATAATTCTCCGAAAAAGGTATTGACTCTCCCCTAAGGGAATACGGTATAATCCTGTTTGTGATGAAAATTCTGTCTGCCAGGGAAGAGGATCTCCGAAAATTACAGCAAAAGACCGAACTTCAGATTTCCATCATAAAATTCTTTATGGAGGAAAAAGAAATGAAGTATCAGGTAACATTAAAAGAAATCCCGGAGATGATCGTGTATTCTTCGGAAACGGTGCTTGCCGAATATGAACACGCCATGCAGTGGATCCCGTCTGTCGGAGAGGAATGCCTGCGGTTAAATCCCGGCATAAAATGTGCGGAGCCGCCGTATGAGTTTTGCGAGTATCTCGACGGGGAGTATAAGGAAACAAACATCAGGGTTCGCCATAACGAGGCGGTCACGACCTTCGGCAAAGAAAATGAACATATCAAGTTCCGTACACTTCCTGCCGCAAAGGTTTTAAGCATTTATCACAAAGGTAGTTATGATACCATCGGAGAGGCATACGTATTTATCGC
>JAZUKT010000248.1:0-2876 GCA_045643445.1 Eubacteriales bacterium | reverse complement strand
GATCACGATCGCTATACAGCGGGCGATGGATTTCATGGGATTCTCTCCTTATGTACGAAATGGTGAGTCCGTTCTCTATTGCCTCCGTTTCTATTATTATACCCGATTGGCCATGCCCCGGTCAAGGAAGAAGCGACAAATGTAACACAGATGAAACAATGGGTTTTTCTGCTGCTTTTAGGGGAATTTGGCTGAAATCCTCCAAAATTCGCTTGACCTCTTGACAAAATCCCGTTTTTGTGCTATTATATTTACGCTTTAGTTTACTAAAGTGAAAAAGCGCCGGACTTCCGGCTGCGTACATACTTAAATTTTGGAGGAAAACATGAAAAAGTTTTTTGCTCTGATGCTGGCCGTTCTCATGATCGCCGGTATCGCCGTATCCATGATCTCCTGCGAAAAGGCTGAAGACGCAGACCTCGTTTACGCTGTTGAAGCCGGTTCCGCCGGTGAAGAAGTTGCTAATGAACTCGGCTACAAGATCAACTCCGTTGCATCTCAGGCTGACGCTCTGATGGAAGTTGCTTCCGGCACGTCCGACGCCGCTATCATCGACCTGCTGATGGCAGGCGCTATGATCGGTGAAGGCACCAGCTACCCGAACCTCATCCACACCGATGAACTGACCACCGAAGAATACGGCGTCGGCTGCCGCAAGGGCTCCGATCTCGCTTCCTACATCAATGCCGTTTTCTCTGAAACCTACGCTTCCGGCAAGCTCAAGGAAGTTGCCACCACCTACGGCGTACAGGACGCGCTCGTTGAACAGCCCGCTGACGTTGCTTTCACCGAAGGCGACGGCGATGTGAAGTACATCCAGGACAAGGGCACCCTCGTTGTCGGTATCACCGATTTCGCTCCGATGGACTACAAGGACGAAAACGGCGAATGGATCGGCTTTGACGCTGACATGGCGAGGCTCGTTGCCGAAAAGCTCGGCGTAAAGATTGGATTCATCGAAATCGACTGGGACACCAAGACGATGGAACTTGACTCCAAGCAGATCGACGTTGTCTGGAACGGCATGACGCTCACCCCGGATATGCTCGCTGCCATGGAATGCACGAACGCATACTGCAACAACGCGCAGGTCATCGTAGTCCCCGCAAAATAAGTTTTAGCCAAACCATAAGCACTCGCTCGGGAACAGGGGTCCGTCCTCTGTTCCCGATTGTGTCTATATGAATTAACGACAGATAGGAATCGTGCCATGTTTGCGAAAATCCTCGATTTTCTGCCTCTCCTGCTGAACGTGTCGAAAACGCTCGCCGGCGGTCTCTGGATCTCCACGAAGATCTTTCTGCTGACGCTCGTTTTCGCGCTGCCGCTCGGACTCATCATCTGTTTCGGCTCGATCAGCAAATTCAAGCCGCTCTCTGCGCTCTGCAATCTGCTGGTTCTGGTCGTCCGCGGTACGCCGCTGATGCTCCAGCTGCTCGCGTTCTTCTACGTGCCGGGCATCGTTCTCGGCAAGACGATCTGGTCGGGCGAGGCCGGGCGTATGACGGCGACCGTCATTGCGTTTGCGCTGAACTACGCCTGCTATTTCTCCGTCATTTTCCGCGGCGGCATCCAGAGCGTGCCGGTCGGGCAGAAGGAAGCGTCGCAGGTGCTCGGGCTGACGAAGTCGCAGAGCTTTTTCCGGGTCACGCTGCTTCAGATGATCAAGCGGATCGTGCCGCCGATGTCCAACGAAATCATCACCCTCGTCAAGGACACGTCTCTTGCGCGCACCATCGCCGTGTATGAACTGACCTTCACGGGCTACTCGTTCATGAAGAGCTCCGGTCTTGTCTGGCCGCTCTTCTACACGGGCGTGTTCTATCTGCTCTTCGTCGGCGTCCTGACGCTCCTCTTCAACGCGATCGAAAAGAAACTGGACTATTATAAGGGGTGACGGATATGGCGGAAAAAATTCTTGAAGTCAGCAATATTCAGAAATCGTTCGGCCCGAACCACGTTCTGAAAGGGATCGACTTTTCCCTGAACAAGGGCGAGGTTCTCGTCATCATCGGCTCGTCCGGCAGCGGCAAAACGACGCTCCTGCGGTGTCTGAACTTCCTCGAAGAAGCGGACACGGGCTCGATTTCCGTCGGCGGCGAGACGATCTGGCAGGCCGGGACGAAATACTCGGACGAGGAGATCCGGCAGAACCGGCTCCACTTCGGGCTTGTGTTCCAGTCGTTCAATCTGTTCCCGCAGTATTCGGTTCTGCACAACGTGACGCTCGCGCCGGAGTTGATGGAACTTGACCGGCTGAAAGCAGCGTGCCGCGCCGACCGCAGTCGTTCCTATAAAAATGAAAAAAAGCAGGTGCTCGCCGATATAGAAGCGCGCGCCGTCGATCTGCTCAGAACGGTCGGACTGGCGGACAAACTGAAAAGTTATCCGTTCGAGCTGTCGGGCGGGCAGAGTCAGCGTGTGGCTATTGCGCGTGCGCTTGCGATGTCGCCGGATATCCTCTGCTTCGACGAGCCGACCTCGGCGCTCGACCCGGAGCTGACCGGCGAAGTCCTGCGCGTCATCCGCGGCCTCAAGGGAAGCGACCGCACCATGATCGTCGTTACGCATGAAATGGAATTTGCCCGCGGCGTCGCCGACCGGGTGATCTTCATGGCGGACGGCGTCATCGAGGAAGCCGGTACCCCGGAGGAAATCTTCGGTAACCCCCAGTCCCCGAAAACCCAGGCGTTCCTTGCAAAGTCTGCAATCAAGGGATAAAGGGTACGGGGAAACGAGGAGAACGCGGCCTTTTGAAAAAGGCCTGGCGAAAACTTCAAACAGGTATATGACAAACCAAGCAAGTGCAGAGCGTTAGACTTGCACCCAACTTTGTCGCCGGAAGTTTCGGTCGAGCCTTTTCAAAGGCTCGTGGG
>JAZUKT010000247.1:0-3613 GCA_045643445.1 Eubacteriales bacterium | reverse complement strand
ACGGACGGCTTCGAGAGTTCGATATACCAGTCGCAGTAGATATCCCAGACGAAATCGTAAATGGAGGAGAGCGCCACGCCGATCTCGTACTTGTCGAGGTTCGACGTCACGGATTCCACACATTCTTCAAACTTCGTGAGGATCCACTTGTCTTCCGGCGCAAGTTTGGCGGGATCCGGCTTCTCGATCTTCTCGATCGTCAGATTCATCATGACGAAGCGAGCGGCGTTCCAGAGTTTATTCGCAAAGTTGCGCGCCGCCTCGATCTTTTCGTCGGAGAAGCGCATATCGTTTCCGGGGCTGTTGCCGGTCGCCAGTGCAAACCGAAGCGCGTCGGCGCCGTATTTGTCGATGATCTCGAGCGGATCAATGCCGTTGCCGAGCGACTTCGACATCTTTCTGCCCTGCGCGTCACGCACGAGGCCGTGGATCAGCACCGTGTCGAACGGGATATTGTCGGTGTAATGGAGCGCCGAGAAGATCATGCGGCTGACCCAGAACGTGATGATATCGTAGCCCGTCACGAGCGTATTGGTCGGGTAGAAGTAGGAGAGGTCTTCCGTGTTGTCCGGCCAGCCCATCGTGGAGAACGGCCAGAGAGCGGAAGAGAACCAGGTGTCAAGCGTATCGCCGTCCTGCGTCACGTGGCCGCCGCACTTCGGGCAGCAATCGCAGCCGTCCGCCGCCACGGTCGTTTCGCCGCAGTCGTCGCAGTAATACGCCGGGATCCGATGACCCCACCAGAGCTGACGGGAGATACACCAGTCCTGCGTATTCTCCAGCCAGTGGAAGTAGTTCTTGTCAAAGCGTTCCGGCACGAATTTGATCCGACCGTCACGCACCGCGTCGATCGCCGGTTTGGCAAGCGGTTCCATGCGGACGAACCACTGGAGCGAGACCATCGGTTCGATCGTCGTGCCGCAGCGGTAGCAGGTGCCGACTTCATGTTTCAAGGGCTCGATACCCATGAGGAAACCGCCCTCTTCGAGATCCTTGACGATGACTTTTCTCGCCTCGTAGCGATCCATGCCGGCATACTTCGGGTAATTGTCGGTGATCTTCGCGTCTTCGGTCAGGCAGACTTCCATCGGCAGACGGCAGCGCTTGCCGACTTCAAAGTCGTTCGGGTCGTGCGCCGGGGTGATCTTCACGCAGCCGGTTCCCTTGTCGAGCTGGGCGTGTTCGTCTCCGACGATCGGAATGCGGCGGCCGACGAGCGGCAGCACGACATACTGACCGATCAGATGCTTATAGCGTTCGTCGTTCGGGTTGACGGCAACGGCCGTAACGCCGAGCAGCGTTTCCGGTCTGGTCGTGGCGACCTCGACGAATCCGCCTCCGCCGACGAGCGGATATTTGATGTGCCAGAAATGGCTGTCCTGTTCCTCGTAATCGACTTCGGCGTTCGAGATGGACGTCTTGCAGTGCGGGCACCAGTTGATGATGCGCTCGCCGCGGTAGATGAGGCCTTCGTCGTAAAGCTGCTGGAACACCTTGCGGACGGCGCGGGAGCAGCCTTCGTCAAGCGTGAAGCGTTCTCTCGTCCAGTCGCAGGAGGAGCCCATCTTCTTGAGCTGTTCGATAATGCGTCCGCCGTACTTGGCGCGCCAGTCCCATGCCCGCTCAAGGAATTTTTCACGGCCGAGATCCTCTTTCGTCAGCCCTTCCTTGCGCATGGCTTCGACGATCTTCGCTTCGGTTGCGATGGAGGCGTGGTCAGTGCCGGGTACCCACAGCGTGCAGAAGCCCTTCATCCGCTTATAGCGAATCAAGATATCCTGCAGGGTATTGTCAAGCGCGTGACCCATGTGAAGCTGGCCGGTGATATTCGGCGGCGGAATCACGATGGAATAATGCTGTTTTTTCTTGTCGATCGTGGGCGTGAAGAGGCCTTCCTCACACCAGTTCGCGTAGATCCGGCCTTCAAAATCGGCCGGAGAATACGTCTTCGGGAGTTCTTTTTTCATGGAATGATGCCTTCCTTGATTTGATTTTCAGTTTCATGACGACCCCGACGGGGGATAAAAAACAAAACGCGCCGCATCCCAACAAAACAGGACGCAGTGCTGCGCGGTACCACCTGAATTCGCCGAAAACGGCGCACTCGTGCTCCCGATAACGGAGGAATCCGCCGACAGATCCCTCTGCCGGAGCTCCGGGACGACTTCGTCTGCTGCCAACTGCGGTGATTCCAGCCGCCACCGCTCTCTGTGAGCCGCCTGTCAGACTACTCTTTCCCATCTGCGCTTTTCTTTTGATTGCAAACCATATTATAGCACCGATGCGGGCGGCTGTCAAGAGAGAAGGCGACGAGATTTCGTCCTTCCGGCCTATTCCGCCGCGCAATCGTGTTCCGCATAGGACATAACGGCTCTTCACCGAACATGGTCCCGTTCCGAAAGGCGCTTTTTCGTTCAGATAACCGATTCTGTCGGTTCTGTGTCGATTTTATACACGGCAACTTCGGTTCGTTCGGCCTCTCCGCCGTCGTCCGGAAGCAGTGCCCGTTTCCAGGCCAGGCCGTTCTTTTCGAGACATAGTTCCAGCACACAGAGAAATATCCCGACGTCAATGCGGTTGAAATAGCGCGCGGAAGACGCCGACATGATGCCGATCTTCCCCGGCTTTCTGATCCTGTAAACCGTCAGCGTTCCGTCTCTGTTCTCAACGTACCACGGTTGACTGTTGCAGGCGCTCGGAGCAAAACGGGCAATTTCCGCCGCGCCGAGACTGTCGCCCGACCATATTTCCGCAAGCGGTTTGCGTTTGGCCTTAAAAAGGTCTTTTCTGTACTTCGTATCGTCACTCACTTTGCGGATCGCCATCATGATTACGAAGTCCTTGCCGTCGCACGTCGCTTCGTCCGGCTTTCCGAGCCCGTACCACAGGCTGCCGATATGATGCTGCACCAGCCAGAGATCGAGCTGTTCGCCAACGTATCCGGCATTCATCAGATAGTTTTCTTTTTTCTCGCTGTATAGCAGAATACAGTATTCCGCATCCCGCTTGAGAAGAATGCGTTCTGCCGGCACGATCCGTATCGCCATCCCGATGTCCGCGTAAAGGCGCTCGAATCCCGCAAAGGCCGTTCGGATAGCGTCCATTTCTTCCGGCGTTATCCGTTCACCGCCGACCCCTGTGAACATATGAAACGATTTCCTTTTGAAAATCATGTCATACAATTCAGCCGACATATTTGTCATGGCAATCCCCCTTATTTCGTCTCCTGTGCAGTGAGCAGGAGCGTGTATTCTTCGAGGCAGAGTCCCGTATCGTGCATGATCTTCGCGTGGTACCGCCCGACGTAGCGGAAGTGCCACGGTTCAAAGGCCGCGCCCGTCACCGCCGTCTTGTTTTCCGGGTAACGGAGCACGTAGCCGAACTTCCACGCATTATCCACGAGCCACGCAAACTCATCCGACTCCGCGAAGGAAAGCGTGAACGCGCCGAACGTGTCCATATCGACCGCCAATCCCGTCTGATGCTCGCATTCGCCTGCCGGGAATTCCACGTCGCGCGCCAGTATTTCCGCTTCCTGCCGCGTGAGTTCTTCATTTTCGGCAAGAGCCGTTTCCACGGCATCCTCAAACAGCGAAGCCTGATAATCGTAGGA
>JAZUKT010000246.1:0-2304 GCA_045643445.1 Eubacteriales bacterium | reverse complement strand
GGCACGGCTCGCTGCATCCGTGAGCGGTATTTCGCTAAGCGTTTTCGCGGTCATCATACCGCGGACCGCGTTCAGGAAGAGGTCGATAAAGCCGCGGATGAATGCCTCGGTGTAGAGAGCGGTGCGGTAATAGACGTTCATGCGGTAGCCGCCATCGGCACGGATGAACATCAGCTCGATATCCGAGATGGCAACGCCCGTGTGGATATTCTCCGGCATCAGTGTCCCGCCTGCCAGCGGCACGCCGCCGAGGAGGTCGCCCTGATAGACGAAGGAGACATCCGTGTTTGCGCCGTATTGTGCCGACAGTTCGGCGAAGGAGATCACGTCGTTACTCTTGATGCGGTAATAGTCCTCATAGATGCCGCGCAGATAGTCCGTCGGTGCCATGCTCTCGTCGAAGCGGCAGACGACGGGCAGCATCTGGACGAACATGCCCACGGTGTCTGCAAGACGTGCATCGCGTCTTCCGTGGTTGGCGGTGTTGAAGAAACTCTCTGCAGTACCGTTGCACTTGGCCAGCGCATAGCCGAAAGCGCCGAGAAACAGCGCGTTTTCATTGATGCCGTTGGTGCGGACAAAGTCCAGCACCTCCGTCTGGCGGAACTTTTCGTCCGCACGGAGGAACAGAGAGACGCAGGTATCGGGGACGCCGTCGGTAAGCTGATTGGGCAGGGGCTTCGCATCGCAGTCCACGCCGTCGAACAGCTTGTCAAAGAATGTCTGATAACTCTGCAGACGCACCGGATCTTTCGGCTGTGCTTCGGCCAGCGCAGCATCGAAGAGCGTCATTGTCTCCTCCGGGCATTCGCCGCCGGCGTAGACCTGCGCGATCTGATTGAGGAAAGCCAGCTGGGAGCTGCCGTCATAGAGCAGATGGTGGACGTCATAGAAGAAATAATCACTCTCCGGGAGATGCACGACCTCAAAGCGGCATAGGGGACCGTGCTCCAAATCAAAGGGACGCAGGAAACGGCTGAATTCGCTTTCAACGCTCTCTGCAGAGACTTCCTCTACAGTAATATTTCTTTCACGGTAAAGCATGGAGGGGATGCCGTCGGGGGCACCGACGGTGATGCAGAGCGCCGGATGTTTGGCAACAACTGTCTCCACTGCGGCGATAAAACGGGGAAGATCCGTTCCCTCCGGCAGCTTTGCACGGACGGGTACGTTGTATTTTACGGAGTCCGGCATTTCCGCGCACTCGAGATAGACGCCGAGCTGGGAGGCGTTCAGCGGGCATACCGCGGGGATCTCGTGGGGGCCTGCGACAGGTGTGAATTTGGTGCCGTTTGCCAGCGCGGCAATATTCTTCGGCGTTTTACCGGAGAAAACCATATCCACAGTCAAGCCTTTCAAGCGGGAGAGTTCAATGAGTTTGAGTGCTTTGATGGAGTCGCCGCCGAGGGCGAAAAAGTCATCATCGGTGCCGATGCACCCACAGTGGAGCACCTGTTCAAATGCCTTGCAGAGCGCTTGCTCCGCTTCGTTTGCCGGGGCAGCATATTCTGCCTTGTAGCGCTCGACCATTGGCGGAAGCAGCGCCTTGCGGTCCAGCTTGCCGTTCATATTTTTCGGCAGCGCGTCCATCGGAACGAAAAAGCGGGGGATCATATATTCCGGCAGCTTTGCCCGGAGCGCCTCCCGGAGCGCTTCCTCCGTGCGCGGTGCGGAGAGAACATAATAGGCAGCAAGATAGGTCTGACCGTCCACATCGGTGAACGCCTTGACCGCGGCGTTTTCCACCTCCGGCACCGCCTGCAGCAGTGTTTCGATTTCCATGGTCTCCACGCGCTGACCGTTGATCTTCACCATCCAGTCTTTGCGGTTCATATAGACCAGATCGCCGTTTTCGTTGATATAGCCGATGTCGCCGGTATGAAAATCGGTCAGCCCGCCGCCGGCCGGCGTCATGCATTCCGCCGTGCGCTGTTCGTCACGGAAATAGGTCATGCCGAAGCGGCCGCGAAGGAAAATCTCTCCCTCGCTTCCGTCGGGAAGCGGATTGCCTGCTTCGTCGCAAATGAGGATCTGCAGGTCGCCGATTGACTTGCCCACCGGCGTATTGTTGTAGGGACGGTCGATGGAGAAAAAGCCTGTGTGTCCAAGCTCGCTCATTCCGTAGACGTTGTAGATCTCAAACGAATCGGAATAAATTTGGGATACCCGTTCGCTGCCGGTGATCACGCGGCGGAGGACGGCGGAGCGACTGTGGAACAGACGCATGAGCTGCGTCGTGATGACACCCGCGGTGATGCCATGTGTGGAATAATATGCAGCGAGTTCCTCAGCGGAGCGGCGCAC
>JAZUKT010000245.1:0-17052 GCA_045643445.1 Eubacteriales bacterium | reverse complement strand
CTGATCGACGCGGTGATCATAGCAACGCCGCATTACCTGCATCCTGTGATCGCAAAAGAAGCGTTTGCGGCCGGGCTTCATGTCCTTACCGAAAAACCGGCGGGCGTTAGGGCAAGCGATGTTCTTTCGATGAACGAAGCCGCCAAAAACAGCGGAAAAGTGTTCGGCATCATGTGGAACCAGAGAACGAATCCGCTCTTTCAGAAAGCAAGAGAAATCGTACAGAGCGGACGGCTTGGGACACCAAAACGTCTTGTGTGGATCATCACAAACTGGTACAGAACGCAGGCCTACTACAATTCCGGGAATTGGAGAGCGACGTGGTCGGGCGAGGGAGGCGGTGTCCTGCTAAACCAGTCGCCGCACAATCTTGATCTGTGGCAATGGATATTCGGCATGCCCGACGAGTTGTCTGCCTCCTGCTTTGAGGGGAAATGGCATAACATCGAGGTGGAGGACGACGCTGTTATCACCGGGTTCTACAAGAACGGAGCAACGGCGACCTTTATCACATCGACGGGAGAATATCCGGGCACGAACCGCCTCGAAATCAGCGGAAGCCGCGGGAAAATGGTGATCGAGAAGGGAAAACTGAATTTGTCCCTGCTTGAACGCGATGAACGCGAATTCTGTTATAACGATCCGAACGGATTTCCCCATTATGAAGTGACAGAGGAAACATACGGGCAGACCGAACGCGAGCCGGCTCACAACGGGATCCTTCAGAATTTCACGCACGCGGTGCTCCGGGGAGACGATCTTCTCGCGCCGGGCTATGACGGGATCAAAGAGATCACGATTTCAAACGCCGCCTATCTGTCCTCATGGACCGAAAAGAAGGTATCTGTGACCGACTTTAACACCGAACTCTTTGATAAACTCCTTGCAGAAAAATCGAAAAATTCAAAACCCAAAACCGAAGTATTGTCCGAAGCGGAAGGACAAAGCAGTCGGTGGCAGACAAATTGGTAATACGTAATTTGACTTGCTTTTCTTCTCTGACGGCAAAAAAGTGCACTGTACCATTTCAGTACGGTGCACTTTTCGTTATTGCGGGAGATTTATAATTCGATCACGTCGCCGTCGTGCGGTACCGTGAGCGGGAACGGGAATGTTTTCGCCAATTCAAGTAACGTCGGCTCCCGTACACCGATCGGATTGATGTGGTTGACCGCGACGGCTTTTGCCTTGAATCGCGGATCCGTGATTTTTTCGGCGAGCGTCTCAACGGTGCAGTGCGCGCATTCCGTCACGAGCAGATCAACGGGCGTTTCGTAGACTGCTTCCGGGAAGTCGCAGAGATCGTGGCATAGGTCGCCCGTGAAAAGAACGCGCTTGCCGCACGCTTCGGTCACGAACGAATAGGACGGCCGGTCGTAGCAGTCGAGATGCCAGTTCGGGATAACGGACAGACGCAGCGCACCGTCGTCGTACACAAAATGCTCGTCAAAGGCATGAAGGCGCAGGCGGTCTTCGTTGATGTGCTGCTCGGCGGCGATCAGGAGAGCACGGATCGTGTCAACCGCGCGCTGCTCGGGCAGATAAACGTCGATCCCGGCATCCTTGTAGAACCAGCTGATGAGCGAGAACATCGTCAGCGCGCCGAGAATGTGGTCGCCGTGAAAATGCGTGTTGAAGAACGCCTTGACGGAGTTGAAATCCATCCCGCGCCGGGAGAGAAATTCCGCCGTGGGCGCACCGCCGTCGATGAAGTAGTTGCGATTGCCGACTGTGAGAAGCGTCGAGGAGCAGTCGCGGGTCAGATCGGGCGCGCCGTGACTCGTACCGACGAACGTGATTTTGAGTGATTCGCTCATGGATGTTACCCTTTCCCCTTGAAGAAGACACGGCCTTTCGGGAACCGATCCTCAAAGGCGTAATGCTTTTCAAAGATTTTGGAGAACAGCCCGATCAGCGTGCCGTTGATGAGCGCGCAGACGATCGTGCCGACGTTGACGCCTTCAAAGTGCCAAAGACCGAAGAAGAGGAACGACAGGATCACGGCGAAGAGGCAGCTCGTGCAGTCGTACACGGTCTTGCAGCGGCTGAGCGGGAAGCCGAATTTGTCGGAGATTTCCGCGATGCAGAGCTCATACACTTCGGGCGAAAGATACGTGTGATAGAGGAAGCAGATCGAGAGGGAACTGATCAGCATCCCGCTGATATAGAAGACGAGACGGAGCGGGATTCCTTCGCAGGGGATCGCCCGAACGAGCAGACAGCAGCCGTCGAGGATCCAGCCGTAGATGAAGGCGGTCGCAAACGAGAAGAGATAGGAGATGCGGAAGCGGCGCAGCACGAGGCACATCACGGCCAGCAGCACGATCTGGAAGAGATATTCCGACATTCCGAACGTGAACCAGGCGACGGTTTCGGATACCTTCAGATAAATGAGATACGCGGGCGCGACGATCATGGACATACCGAAATCGCCGGCCTCCATGAAGGCGGTGCCGAATCCGAGCAGAACGAGCCCGAGCACGTACGCGAGCTCCGTATAAAAGACAGGTTTTTTCATTGAGTCCCCCGATGCGGCCGAAGATGAACGATAAAAGAGCCGCCGCACCACCGATCATGATAGCAGATTCGGCGGGAAAAGTCAAGATTCCCGAAATCCGGGCAAAAAGAAAAGCGCCGCATTATGAGCAGCGCCTTTCGGATGAGCAAAACTTATTTCTCGTTCTTCGAAGCGAGGAACTTGTAAACAAGAGCTGCGAGAACACCGCCGACCAGCGGAGCCACGATGAATACCCAAACGTTAGCGAGCGCGTCGCCGCCTACGAAGAGAGCAGGACCGAAGCTGCGGGCCGGGTTCACGGACGTGCCGGTGAAGGCGATGCCGAGAATGTGAACGAGCGTGAGGGTCAGACCGATCACGAGACCGCTGACGGCGCCGTTTTCAACCTTCGAGGTAACGCCGAGGATGGCGATCACGAATACGAAGGTGAGGATAACTTCGATGATGAGGGAAGAAACGATATTGTCGTTGTAGAGGGCGTTGGCACCGAGGCCGCTGTCCTTGCCGACGAATGCCATCAGAGCGGCGGCACCGGCGATAGCACCGGCGAACTGCGCGATGATGTAGCCGACGAAGTCACCGAAGGACATCTTGCCGCTGACGAGCATAGCGATGGAAACAGCGGGGTTGATGTGGCAGCCGGAGACGTTGCCGATGGAGTAAGCCATGGCGACGATGACGAGACCGAATGCGAGAGCGGTCAGCAGATAGCCGGTACCTGCTTCAGAGGAGCAGCCGACGACTGCTGCGGTTCCGCACGCGAAGAATACCAGTACGAACGTACCGATAAACTCGGCCAGATACTTCTTGAACGAATTCATGAGATACCTCCTGAATAATGGTAGGCAGAGGAAGCGATCCTTCTGCCGAAGATGAAGGAATATCCGCGGAAAAACCGTCAGAATGCGGTAATTCCGGATGAATTTTCCTGCCGTTATTATAACATTTTCCGATAGGCGTGTCAAGTACTGCTGTACAAAATTGACCGGGTACGCGGGGATCGGGGGAGAAATGTTTGTCGATTGTCTTGTAATTTCCCGGGCGTTTTGTTATAATAAAGCAGAAAGAAACCATTGTATCTTATGAAAGGCGGAGCCAATTATGACGAATCCTAAAACGATCCTGCGCAGCGTCCTGTCCGCGCTTCTTGCGGCGGCTATGCTGCTGACAGTTTCCTGTGCGCCGGGAGAACCGGATGACATCACGGACACGGCGGCCGAATCCGTGACGGAAACCGATGAAACCGAAGCCGAAACGGAGGCGGCGCTCCCGGAAGCCGGGCTGAATCCCGAACTCACGCGCGACGGAACGCCGAAGAAATACTTCACGATCAGTTTTGACGACGGGATCATGCAGGACGAAAAGATTATCGAGATCATGAAAAAGTACGACGTACACTGCGTGACCTTCTTCGTCAATACGGGACTCGGCGGGCTGGATTCCTCCGAAGGGATCGCCAATTATCTCGGGAAGCCGGACGTCACGCATATCCGCTATACGATGGATGAACTGAAAACGGGCATCTACGACGGCTACGACGTGGAGAACCACGGACTGACGCACGCCGTGATGGCCGGGTCAAATCCCGATCCCGACACGATCAAAACGGAGGTCGGACAGAATAACGCCAATATCGCCGAATTCATGGGTTACGAGCCGGTCGGATACGCATGGCCGGGCGGCGCGTATGACGAAACGACGGCGCGCGCCATTGCCGAAAACTCGCCGATCCGCTTTGCCCGTGCGATCGACAGTACCTACTCCTACGCGCTGCCGGAAGGCTTCATGCACTGGCAGCCGACCTGCTCGATCATCGAGAAGAATATGCTCGATCTGGCGCAGGACTTCGTAAAAGCCGAATGCACGGAAGATATGCTCTTCTACGTCTGGGGGCACGGCTACGAGCTCGACGCCTACAACCTTTATAATAAGCTTGATCTGCTCATGCGGATCATGTCGAAGGCGGACGACGTAGTGCTCGTCACGAACGCCGAATTCTATCAGCTGTTCAAAGACGATATCGACCTTTGGTGATCGGAGAACGAATATGACGAAACGAATGATTGCAGGGGGACTTGCCGTTATCATGATGACGCTGTTCGCTGGCTGTGCGCCGGAGACGACCGCACCTGAATCCGAATCCGTGACGAACACGGAAACCGAAACAATGACCGAAACCGAAACGAGTGCAGAATCGGAATCCGCCGTGCCGGAAACGGAGACCGAAACGACGGCTGCCGAATCCGACGTACTGCCGGAAGCCGGGCTGAATCCCGCTCTGACGCGCGACGGCACGCCGAAAAAGTATTTCACGATGAGCTTTGACGACGGCATCACGCAGGACGAAAAGATCATCGAGCTTCTCGAAAAATATAACATGACCGGCGCGACTTTCTTCATCAATACGGGACTCGGCGGACTTGATCTGTCGGCCGCGATTTCCGAAAACCTCGGCATTCCGGGCGTGAAATCTCTCCGTTATACGATGGATGAACTGAAAACGGGCATATACGACGGATTTGACGTCGAGTGCCACGGCCTGACGCACGCGATCCTCACGGATTTCGAGAAGGACGCCAAAGCGCTCAAACGGGAAGTCGGAGAGGACGCCGCCAACATCGCCGCGCTGATGGGGTATCAGCCGGTCGGACTGGCCTGGCCGGGCGGATTCAATACCGAAACGACCGCGCGCCGGATTGCAGCCAATACGACGATCCGCTTTGCGCGTGCCTGCGGCAGCACTTATGATTTTTCGATCCCGCAGAGTTTTATGAACTGGTGGCCGACCTGCTCCATCTGTGATGAGCGGGCGATCGAACTGGCTCGGCAGTTTGCGGAGGCGGAATGCACGGAAGATATGCTCTTCTACGTCTGGTGCCACGGCTATGAACTGGACGCGTACGAATTGTACGATGAATTCGAGGAACTGCTCTCGATCATCAGCAGCGCCGACGGCGTGATCTCCGTAACGAACGCCGAGTTTTATCAGCTGTTCAAGGACGACGTCAAGCTGTGGAAGCGGTGAGGCGGTTATGAAAAGTCGCAACAGTATCGCGTGGCTGCTGGCCGGGCTGACGGCGCTCTCGCTGTTTGTCGGATGTGCGCCGCAGACACAGGAACCTGAAACAGAATCGGAACTCCAAACGGAAACGGATCCTGCGCCGGAGACGGAAATCGAATCCACACCCATCGGGACGGAATCGGAGCCGGATGACGGCAAGCCGAAGAAGTATTTCACGATGAGCTTCGACGACGGATGCCGTCAGGACGCGAAAACGATGGAGATCATGCGGCAGTACGGCCTCCACTGCGCCACATTTTTCCTCAATACGGGGCTGTACGCCGATAATGATCCCGATCATTTCTCGCTCGACGAGGTGCGCACGGGCATTTACGACGGCTTTGAGGTCGGATGCCACTCGCTGACGCACGGGATCCTCACGGACATTCAGAACGATCTTGACGCGATCAAGCGTGAAATGGGCGAGGACGCTGCGAACGTCGCGTCTGCCACGGGAATCGAGCCGACCGGGATGGCGTGGCCGTATGGCATTTACAACGAGAAGATCGCGCGCCGCATCATGGCGAATACGACCGTCCGTTATGCGCGCGTTGTGGTCGGAACGGGGGATTTCTCCCTGCCGGGCGGATTCATGCAGTGGCAGCCGTCCTGCGGCATCTCGGATGAGAATATGCTCGAGCTGGCCGAACAGTTCTGCGCGGCCGAGTGCACCGAAGACATGGTGTTCTACGTGTGGGGGCACGGCTACGAGCTCGATCAGTTTGATCTGTACGATGAACTCGAAACGCTTGTGAAGATGATGGCGGAGGCTGATGACGTCGTGCCCGTCACCAACGGGGAATTCTATCAGATATTCAAGGACGATATTCCCGGCTGGAAACGATGAAAACGCCGGGCTGAAGAAAGGAACGCACGATGAACATTCGTAACATGACGGCATGGCTGCTGGCCGTGCTGCTGACGCTCTCGCTTTTCGCGGGCTGTGCGCCGCAGAAGGAAGAGCTGATCCCGGATACGCCGGACACGGAACCGATCGACGAGACCCTGCCGGAATCGGAGACAGCCGGATCGGAAACGACTGACGCGCCGGCCGAAACGCCCGAATCCGAATCCGATGAGACCGCGCCGACGGAAGAAACGATCACCGCGCCCGCATCGGTCTTCCCGGTCGGAACGCCGTCCGCGTACGATCAGACGGCAGGCGAGTTTTATACCGTATCGGAGATGAGCGGCGAATACGTCTCCGTCGAGGATGACGTCACCTACCTGAACGTCCTCGATCAGACCGTGTTCGAGATCACCGGCATGACGCATCCGACGGAGAACGAAGGCGAATTCTACCGCCTCGACGCCGCCGACAGACCGCGTTTCCCGGACGGCAACAAGATCTACGCCGAAGATACGACGGGCGGCCGGATCCGCTTCCGCACGACGGCGAGCGTGATCGTCATCCGCGCCGATATCCGCAGCATTTTCGGCGGTATGCAGATGACGACCCGCGGTATGTACGGCTTTGACGTGTACGTCGGAAGCGGCTCCGCGAAAACGTACGTCGGCGGACAGATGCAGGATATGACCGGCGAGCCGACGATGGTGACGACGGTCGCGCTGCCCGATAACGGCGGCATCCCGCAGGAAGTGACCGTCAATCTCCCGCTGTACGGCGGCATTACGAAGATGGAGATCGGCTTCAAGAACGCCGCGGATACCGTTGCGCTCCCGACGCCGTATACGTATGAAAAGCCGGTCGTCTTCTACGGCTCGTCCATCACGCAGGGCGGGTGCGTTTCGAGACCGGGCAATGCCTACTGCCACGTCGTGACCCGTGCGCTGGACGCCTCCTGCATCAACCTCGGCTTTGCGGGAACGGCACTCGGCGAGGCGACGATGGCCGAATACATCGGAGAGCTTGAATTGTCCGCGTTCGTTATGGATTACGATTACAACTCCCCGTCGGCCGATACGCTCCGCAAGACGCACCAGATCTTCTATAAGATCGTCCGCAAAGCGCATCCCGACACGCCGATCATCTTCCTCTGCCATCCGTATTACGGCGAGCGCACGGAAGAGGACGAAGCGCGTATTGCCGTGATCCGCAGCACCTATGAAAAGGCCGTGGAGAAGGGCGACGAAAACGTCTGGTTCATCGACAGCGAAACGTACTTCCCGGAGGCGATGCGCGATCTCTACGCCGTCGATAACCTCCACCCGAACGATCTCGGCCACTACGCGATGGCGGAAGCCTTGTATCCCGTCCTGAAGGAAGCGCTTGAAAAGAACGCCGCAAACTGACCGGCCAGCCGAATACAACAAAACCCGATGCCGACCGAACCGACACCGGGTTTTCTTATCGAAAAAAACAGCACACAGTTTTTACGCCGTGTGCTGGTTTTGATATAGGCGGGATTATTCGTCTTCGGATACGATGATCTTTTCGTCTTCGTTCGTGCCGGTGTCTCTCTTTCTGAAGAAGATCACGTAGATGATGGCACAGACTGCGATAAGGGCGTAAGCCGTGATGACGATGGCGAGACCGTTCTTGTCGAAGACGCGGCCGTTTTCGCCTGCGGGGAGGATAAGGTCGATCAGGCCGAAGATTTCGACGACGGCGATCAGGATCGGCGTAACGAATTTCACCATAACGGGGAAGACTTTGCCGATGAAGCCCATCTTCGGGCCGTCCAGCTCGATTTCGTTGACCGCGTTCTTGCCGCCGATGATCCAGCCGACGCAGATGCAGCCGAGGAAGGCGCAGACGGGCATCAGAACGGTGTTCGTGATAATGTCGAAGAGGTCAAGCAGATCCTGACCGAATACGGTGAAGCTGGAGTCGCCGTTCAGCACCATGCCGAGGGAGATGCCGATCGGAATGGAGATGAGCCAGCAGATGACAGCCACGAGCGCGGTGGACTTTTTACGGTCGACGTGCGCCTTCTGGATAACGAACTGCGTCACGACTTCAAGCAGGGAGATAACGGACGTGACGGCGGCGATGATGACCATGGCGAAGAAGAAGAAGGAAACGACCTGGCCGATCACACCCATGTTCTCGAATACGAGCGGAAGCGTCTGGAACATCAGACCGACGCCGCCCATGCCGATTTCGCTGGCGGGGATGCCGTTGACGGCGCTGTAATGGAAGACGGCCGGGAAGATGGCGAGACCGCCGAGCAGGGCGACGACCGTATCAAAGAGGCAGATCATGCCGGTAGACTTGACGAGGTTGATCTCCTTGCCGGCGTAGGAACCGTAGGTGACCATGATGCCCATACCGAGGGACAGGGAGTAGAACGCCTGACCGAGCGCGGCAAGAACGGATTTCCAGGTCAGAACGGAGAAGTCCGGCTTCAGATAGAAGGCAAGACCTTCTGCCACGCCTTCACCGAGGGTGAGGGAGTAAACGACGATAGCGACGAGAATGAGGAAGAGCGCGGGCATCAGAACCTTCGACGCCTTCTCGATGCCGTCCTTGACGCCGCCCATGATGATGACCATGGCGAGGGCGATGAAGATAGCGGTCATGAGGATCACGTCACCGACGTTGCCGGTGAAGGCGCCAAAGTTGCCGGCATTGCCGACGAAGGAGTTGAGAGCAAACTTAACGGTGTAGCCGCCGAGTACGGAATAGTAGCAGGCGATGAAACCGGGGATCAGGATGGCGACGAGGCCGACCCAGCCGAGTTTTTTGCTGACTTTCTTGTAGGCGGTGACGGGGTTGGCCTGCGCACGCTTGCCGAGGAAGATTTCCGCGATCATCGTGACGAGACCGATGATAAGAACGGCGAGAACGTAAATAATAACGAAGGCCGCGCCGCCGTTTGCGCTGGTCTTATAGGGGAAGGCCCAGAGGTTGCCGAGACCGACAGCCGAGCCTGCTGCGGCAAGGATGAAACCGATACCGCTGGCGAATCCGACTTTTTTCTTTTGCATGATATTCTCCTGTTTTTCTTCCGCGAACGTCATAAACGATCTGCGGTCATTCGCCATATTATACCACATCGGCGGGCAAAAATGCAAGGTTTTTTTGAATATTCACGCAAAAATGTATAAAAAACGCCGGATCAGCCGAAAAAAAGCCCGACCTTTTAAAAAAGCCGGGCTTGAGAGATACAACGATAGGAAATTGATCCGGGCTCAGAAATAACGGCGCAGCGGGAAACGGTCGCGGAATTCCCAATGCCGCTCGAAGAACTTCGTGCAGAGGCTGATGACGAAGCCGTTCACGAGCGCGCAGAGCACCGTGCCGAGCTTGACGCCCTCGAAATGCCAGATCCCGAAGAAAAGGAACGACAGAAGAATGCTCACGAGGCAGCTGACGATGTCGTAGCCGGTCTTGAATTTGTGGATTTCGACGCCGTATTTCGACGAGAGCTCCTTGACGAAAAGCTCGTAGGCTTCGGGTGAGAGATACGTGTGGAACAGAAGTGATACGCCGATCGAGCAGAACACGAGCCCGACGACGTAGAAAACGACGCGCCACACCATGCCGAACGGCGGGATAAGTCCGATCAGCAGGAGCGTTCCGTCGAGGATGAAGCCGTACAGCACCGCTGTCACGAACGAGAAGAAATACGTCATCTTGAACCGGCGCAGGAGCAGGATCATCAGAATCAGCAGAACGGCCTGGAGCGTGTATTCCGCCATGCCGAACGAGAAGAACGGGAGAAACTGCGAGATCTTCAGATGCAGGATGTACGCGGGCGCGACGACCATCGAGAGGCCGAAATCCGCGCGTTCCATAAGCGCCGTGCCGAAGGCGAGAATGACGAGACCGATGAGGTAAGCGAGTTCCGAATAAAAGACGTGCTTTTTCATATGTGATCCCCGTGA
This sequence comes from Eubacteriales bacterium, assembly GCA_045643445.1. Taxonomy (GTDB): domain Bacteria; phylum Bacillota; class Clostridia; order Oscillospirales; family CAG-272; genus UMGS1696. The sequence goes on along the minus strand of JAZUKT010000245.1, from coordinate 6,682 downwards.
AAATAAAAATAGCCCTTCGTGTTTGATACAGAAACACAAAAAGCTCGGCGTTGATTCGACCGTATTATAGCAGACGCGCGTCGATTTGTCAAGTTCTTCCGGCAGAAAAGTGCGCGATTCTTGACAGTGCACCCGCGTTGTGCTACAATGGCTTCAAACAGAAATGACAAACATAACCGGGACGAAAGGACACTGCCATGGATAAGACCGTCATGAAAGAACTCGACCGTTTGAAGCTGATCGGAACCGTATCGGACGACGGACGGCGCACTGACCCCGATCTGTACGCCAAGGCGTTCGGCGACGCGCTGTTGTTTCCGACGACCGAATGGAGCGGGACGGCATTCCGCCGCGACGCGGTACTGATGAAAATTGATCTCGCGGCGTTCGGCAGCGAAGTGACCGGTGTTACGGCTTCCTCGACCGATTTCAGAACCGCGGACGGCGCCGTGATCGAGGCCGATCAGGTCGAATTCCGCTTCGTGACGCCGACCTTCGCGCACGATTCGCGCCGCTATATCGCCGACTGCATGGATCGCCGCGGCCCGGTCGTTTTCAATCCTTATACCAATCATACGCTGATCACGAAAGTGACCGTTCCTGCGGATGCGAAGGCAGGACAGTACACGGCGACCGTGACCGTATCGGCGGACGGTGTGGAACCGCTCACCTTTGCAATGTGCCTCGAGGTGCTGCCGTACACGCTGCCCGAGGTGAAGGATCAGTCCTATCAGCTCGAACTGTGGACGTATCCCTACTCCTGCGAACGCTATTATTCCGGCAAGACCACGAAGGAATACTTCGGCGAGGACGCCATTCACAACCTGCCCTATATTCATCTGACGGGCGAGGCGGACGACGCGCTCCGTTCCCAGCTCGAACTGTACCGTAAAGCGGGCGGCCGCGCCATCACCGTTACCTGCGTGGAGGACTCGTGGAATTCGCAGACGCCCGATCCGTACCCGTCCATGATCAAATGGCACTGCAAGAACGGCGTGTTCTCGTTCGATTATACCGATTTTGACAAATGGGTCACCATGAACATGGAATGCGGCATTGACCGTCAGATCAAGACGTTCTCGGTGTTCGGCTGGGGCTATCGGATCGTCTATATCAACGACGATACGGGAGAGGTCGTGATCGAGTCGCCGACGCCCGGTTCGGAACGCTGGACGGAAATGTGGTCGGCGTTCATCCGGGATTACATGAAGCACACGCTGGAAAAGGGCTGGTTTGATATCACGTATCTGTCCATGGACGAACGGGCCGCAGACGAGATCCGGCAGCTGCTTGACTTGAAGGACAGCATCAAAACGCCGGACGGCCGCACGTTCAAGACGTCGATCGCCGTGTATCGTTTCAATGAGGATGGGCTGTACGACAGAGTGGACGATTTGTCCATGCTGCTCTCGGCGTCGCGCAAGGACGTGATTGAACTGGCGGATCATCGCCGCGAACTCGGCCTGATGACGACCGGTTATACCTGCGGCGCGGCGTGCAGTGCACTTGAAAACGATCCGTACGAAAACGAATTCCAGATGCTCCTGACGGAAGCGCTGCACCTCGACGGATTCCTCCGCTGGGCGCTCGACGCTTTTAACGCCGATCCGATCGCATCCTCCGCGCACTACAAATTTGCGGCGGGCGATATTTACCTCATCTATCCCGATCACAGAGGAGAGGGCATGGAGGCGCATTCGGCTCACCGGTTTGAAAAGATCATGGAGGGCATCCGCGACGTCGAAAAGATCCGCCTGATCCGCCGCGAAAGACCTGAACTTGCCGGACGGATCGACGAAATGCTCAGCGCGTTCGGCAAACATTGGGTCGATAAATCCGAAACCGACGATTTCATGAAGAATTTCTACGAGCTGGTTCGCAGCTGAACCGGCAGGAGGGAATATGTTCAGTTATATCTGGCCGATCGCGTTGGTCGTGCTCTCGAATACGGTCTATCAGATGTGCGCGAAAGGCGTACCGGCAGAGGTCAGTCCGTTCGCGTCGCTGACGGTCACGTATCTGGTCGGCGCGCTTGTGACGGCGATCCTGCATTTCGTCACGCATCCCGGTGAAAACCTCATCCGGCAGGTCGCGCAGATGAACTGGGCGCCGTACGTGCTCGGGCTCGTCATCGTCGGACTGGAAGTCGGCTGGATCTACGCCTATCAGGCAGGATGGCAGGTCAGCACCGGCTCCATCGTGCAGGCTGCGTTCCTTGCCGTTATGCTGATCCTCGTCGGCGCGCTTGTCTATCGGGAACCGATCACGTGGAACAAGATCGTCGGCATCGTCATCTGCCTCGTCGGTCTCGTGTTCATCAATATCAAATAAAAAGAAAGCCCTTTCCGCAGAAATTCACCTGCCGGAGAGGGCTTTTCGGTTGCCTGATTTATCTGCGCCGCGTTTCCCAGAAGGCAACGGCGCTGGCGGCCGCAACGTTCAGCGAATCGATGCCGTGGAACATCGGAATCTTCACCGTGTAATCGGCAAGGCGGATCGTCTCGTCGGAGAGGCCGGTTCCTTCCGTGCCGAGGATGACGGCGAGCTTTTCGGCTTCCTTCAGCCGTCCGTCGTCGATCGGAATCGTGTCGGCCCGGAGCGCCATCGCGGCTGTCTGAAAGCCGAGCGAATGAAAACGTGCCATTCCCATGGCAGGCCATTCCTCCGCGCGGGTGCCGATCACCGTCCACGGGATCTGGAACACCGTGCCCATGCTGACCCGCGCCGCCCGACGGAGAAGCGGATCGCTGCACGACGGCGTGATCAGTACGGCATCCATACCGAGCGCCGCGGCGGAACGGAACATGGCGCCGACGTTGGTCGCGTCCGTCCCGTTCTCAAGCACGGCGATGCGGGAAGCCCCGGCGCAGACCGATTCCACGGACGGCAGAACGGGCCGCCGCATAACGGCCAGCACGCCGCGGGAAAGCGGGAACCCGGTCAGGTTTTCGAGGAGCGCGTCGTCGGCCGTGTAAACGGGAATCTCTCCGCAGCGTGCAACGAGATCCGCCGCCTGTCCCGTGATCTGCCGCCGTTCGGCAAGCAGGGAAAGCGGCACGTATCCCGCGTCAAGGGCAAGGCGAATGACCGGCGCGCTCTCCGCAATGAAGACGCCGTCCGCCGGATGCTGACGCTGCCTGAGCTGATGTTCGGTCAGCCGCGCGTACACATCAAGCGCAGGATCGGAAAAATCCGTGATTTCCTTGATCAAGGGTGCGGCCTCCTGTCAATCAAAATCGAGCTCCACGGGGCAGTGGTCGGAGCCCATAACGTCGTCGTGGATCTTCGCGTCGCGGATCCGATCCTTCATGTCGTCCGACACGAGGAAATAGTCGATCCGCCATCCGGTGTTGCGTTCGCGCGCCTTGAAGCGGTACGACCACCATGAATAGCGCTCCGCCGCGTCCGGGTAGAAATAGCGGAACGTGTCGATGAATCCGGCGTCGAGCAGTTCGGTCATTTTGCCGCGTTCCTCGTCCGTGAAGCCCGCGCTGCGCCGGTTCGTCGTCGGATTTTTAATGTCGATCTCCCTGTGCGCCACGTTCAAGTCGCCGCAGAGGATGACCGGCTTTTTCGCTTTCAGATCGCAGAGATACGCCCGCATATCGTCCTCCCAGACCTGACGGTAGGCGAGGCGTTCGAGTTCCTGCTTCGAGTTCGGTGTGTAGATCGTCAGAAAATAGAACGAATCGTATTCGAGCGTGATCACGCGGCCTTCGTGGTCGTGCTCTTCGATGCCGATGCCGTATCGGACGGAAAGCGGTTCCTTTTTCGCAAAAACGGCCGTGCCGCTGTATCCTTTTTTCTCGGCGTAATGCCAGTATTGATGATAGCCGTCGAGCGGCAACTCGATCTGTCCGGCCGAGACTTTCGTTTCCTGCAGACAGAAGAAATCCGCGTCGAACCGCGCGAATTCCTCCATGAAATTCTTGCCGAGGCACGCCCGCAGTCCGTTTACGTTCCACGATATGGCTTTCATAGGCACCTCCGTGACGGTACTGTTTTCGAAAAAATTATAGCACCGCGCCGTCCGTTTGTCAAATCGCGGGCAGACGGCGGACGAATTGTGTTAAAAATGTTAAATTCTTCGCTTTTTCCTTGCATTTGCGGGGAAGATGTGGTACATTACTATATATTACTATGTCTTTATGGAAGGAAATAATCATGACGAAAATTGATATTATCTCCGGCTTTCTCGGCGCGGGCAAAACGACGCTGATCAAGAAACTGATCGGCGAGAGCTTCAAGGGCGAAAAGCTGGTGCTTGTTGAAAACGAATTCGGCGAGATCGGCATCGACGGCGGCTTCATGAAGGACGCGGGCATCGAAGTGTCCGAGATCAATTCGGGCTGCATCTGCTGTTCTCTCGTCGGCGATTTCCGTGAAGCGCTCGCGGAAGTGGTCGCCAAGTACGCGCCCGACCGTATCATCATCGAGCCGTCCGGCGTCGGCAAGCTTTCTGACGTCATTCACGCGGCGCAGGGAGCCGATACGGAAGGCAAGGCCGTTCTGAACAGCTTCACCGCCGTGGTGGACGCGACGAAGGCCAAAATGTATATGAAGAACTTTGGCGAATTCTTCAACGATCAGATCGAGAATGCGGGCTGCATTATTCTGAGCCGCACGCAGAAGCTGACGGACGACAAACTCGAAGCCGTTGTTGCGCTGATCAAGGAGCATAACGCGAAGGCCGCTATCATCACGACGCCGTGGGACGATATTTCCGGCGACGTGATCTGCACGGCGATGGAGAATCAGAATAAACTGGCGGCGGAGCTGCTTGAAGCGGTCGCGGCGGCGCATCACGATGATGACGACGATGATGACGACGATGAATGCTGCTGCCATCACCACCATCATCACGATGACGACGATGATGACGAACACGAGTGCCATCACCACCATCACGACGATGACGATGATGACGAACACGAGTGCCATCACAACCATCACGATGATGACGACGACGAACACGAGTGCCATCACCACCATCATCACGACGACGACGATGACGACGAACACGAGCATCACCATCACCACCATCATCATCACCACCACGGCGATCATGACGCGGACGAAGTGTTCACGAACTGGGGCATCGAAACGCCGAAGAAATTCGACCGTGCCGCTCTGGAGGACGCGCTCCGCGTACTGGCCGCAGAAGAGAATCCGATCGGCGTGATTCTCCGTGCCAAGGGCATTCTGCAGGATACGGACGGCCGTTGGCTGCAGTTCGACCTGACGCCCGGCGAATACGAGATCCGGGAAGGCGCCGCTGACTATACGGGCCGCCTCTGCGTGATCGGTACAAGCCTCAACGAAGAAAATCTCAAGACGCTGTTCGGTCTGTAAAAGAGGTTCATGATGGATAAAGCGAACGAAAGAGAAGTCGGCGTATTCGTCTTCAACGGGCTGCTTGAGTCCGGCAAGACGAATATGGTGAAACGGTTTTTGGACAACCCGCAGATCTGCGTCGGTCGGAAGATCGTGCTGGTCGTCTGCGAGGAAGGCCTCGAAGAGTACAGCGAAAAGGGGATCGCCGACCGCGGGATCACGCTGTTGAATCTGGAGGAAGAATCGGACTATACGCCCGCCTTCTTCGCGTCGATCGAGCGGATGTATCACCCGGATATCGTGGCGATCGAATATAACGGCGTGTGGGCAGGCGCGCTCCCGGTGACGACGGAGTACCCGGACGGCTGGATCGTCGCGGAAGTGATGACGACTGTGGATTCCACCACCTTTGACGCCTACTCGAAGAATCTGCGCGCCATGATGATCGAGCAGTTCCGCATCACGGATATCGTGGTGTTCAACCGTTTTACGGACGACGCGAAGAAATTCTCCTACCGCAGTCTCGTGAAGGCTTCGAATATGCGTGCGCAGGTCGTGTACGAATACGCAAACGGCGATATCGACACGACGTTCGACGCCTCTCCGTTCGATCTGACGAAGGACGAGGTCGAGATCGGGGATACCGACTACGGCGTGTTCTACTTCGATATCATGGACAACGCGGCGAAGTACGAAGGGAAGATCCTCGCGCTGCATACGATGGCGGTGAAGATCGAGGGCGTGAATATGCCCGGCTTCCTGGTCGGACGGTTTGCGATGACCTGCTGCGCGAACGATATCCAGTTCTTCAGCCTGTACGCGCAGAACCGCATGACGTTCCGCAATAAGGCGTGGTATAACGTCCGTGCGAAGGTCGTGCTGGTCGATTCCTCCATTTACGGCGAAGCGCCCGGCGAGAGACTGCCCGCGCTCGAGGTACTCTCGATGACGCCTGCCGCTGCGCCGGAAGAAGAAGTCGTGACGTTCTGATGAAATGAAAAGAAAAAAGCACTCGTTTTGGTGAACGGGTGCTTTTCTTTGTGTTGGCGTTACTTCAGGAGACCCATCTCGTTGATCGGCAGTTCCTCGAAATCGGGGCAGACCGCGCGGACTTTGGCAAGGCCTTCCGCCGTAAAGGAGTAATCGCCGTTTGCTGCGTCCGTGAAGATCGAGAGATCGCCTTCGTAGTTGTCGTGACTGTTGATGCTTCCGGCATAATCGTCGTTGACGAGCGTCAGAACATCGACCGTCACGTTGTTTCCAAACTCGTTCGTGCGGGACGGCGCGATCGCGGCCGCTTTGCGTTTGGCAGTATTGTAATCGGTGATGGCCTCCATTTCCTCGAGCC
>JAZUKT010000244.1:0-2179 GCA_045643445.1 Eubacteriales bacterium | reverse complement strand
CGTATCTTCCAGATTGAACTGCTTGCCTTCGCTCAGATTCGTCGCAATGATCTCGTCGCCGGTGAGGTTGAATATGAGGTTGTTCGTTGACTTGACGCACTTCTTGCTGAGGCCGTTGCGCTTGGTGTCGTGGATCGGGCGTTCTCCCGCGATGCAGAAAATGTTCGTGTCAAAGTTGAGCGTGTTGTGCTTTTCGTCCGTACCGTCGTCCACGACTGCTTCACCGTTCGAGACGAAGATGTTGTTGCGGATGATGCTGCCTTCGCCGATTCCGCAGCCGAGGCAGGAGGTCTGGACGTTATAAACGATGTTATTCTCAAAGGTGATGAAGGACGAGCCCTGGTCCATGCCGAAGCCGCGCGCACCGTAACCGTAATCAGCATAGCGGACGTCATGGATGAGGTTGTTCGAGATCACGGTGCCGTTCTGTACGCCGAGCGTGTAGATACCGGCAAGGTCGGAGAGCTTTTCGTCGCCGATGTCATGAACGTGGTTCCACGTGACGAGGTTGTCGTGCGACGGGTTCGGCTCATAGCCCCACTTCCAGCCGACGGAGATGCCGCTGTACGTCATGTAGGCCACTTCGTTATGCTGAATGACGTTCGAGCCGGAATCCTGGATCATGATGCCGACGGATGCGTGGTGTACCTGACCGCAGTGCGTGATCGTGCAGTCTTCCACGGTGTTGTGATCGGTCGCGCGCGGGCCTTCTTCGTTCATGTCGCCGGTGATCTTGACGCCGCAGCCGCCGCCTCCGTAGAATTCACAGCGGCTGATGCGGGCGTTCTTCGAGCCGTAGGAGAGCGCGATGCCGTGCCAGCCGTAGTTGATCAGGCGGCAGTCCTCGAAGACGCAGCCGTCCGTGTACTCAAGCATGATGAAAGCGTCCATCCAGGAGCAGCCCTGGTTATCGGAGCCGAAGTATTCGCCGAAGTACAGCGTCTGATAATCGCTCTTCGTCGTACCCATTTCGATGCCGCGGATGGTGAGGCCGGTGACGGGCTTCTCTTCCGTGCCGTGGATGTCGAAGAGTTTCGTGACGGTCGGCACATAGGCTTCGATCGTCTCGGGCGTGATGGATTCGTCGCGCGGGATATAGTAAATCTTCCCGTCTTCGGCGTACCATTCATCCGTGTGCGCGCCAAAGGTTTCCCTGACGTTTTCGAGGTAGTACATCAGCGCCACGCAGGAACCCGCGTCATCGGCGATGGTGCAGCGCGTCGGGCAGAACAGCGTGACTTTGTTCGTTTCGGGATCGTAGGATTCAAGCGGCATACGTTCGTCTACCCAGTAGTGGAAGCCGGTCAGGCGGATCTTCTCGATATTCGTGAAGTCATCCATGCCGTCGTCCGGCGCAACGAACCACTTGGATCCGCTGAACAGACCGCCGTCATCGTTTTCCCATTCGACCGGGAAGAGGTAGCCTTCCGCCGGGTAACGGGTCATGGCGGCGCGCTGACCGTTCACGAAGAAATCGGTGAATTCGTCGTCGTCACGGAGCGTCGCGGAAAGGCAGTCCACGCCGTTGAAGGTGTCGGGTTCAAATCCGGTCAGACGGTACGCGCCGAAAACGCGCACTTCCCCGTCGCCGAACGGCTCGATCGTGAGATCCGACAGGGTCTCGTCGATCACGATGGTCTCGTCCACGCAGTAAGTGCCGGCCTTCATTTTGATCGTGATCGGATCGGTACTGCCGGCTTCGCGCTGTTCTTTAGCGGCGGCAAGCGCGTCTTCGAGCGTGGCGTAAGCGCCGCCTTCTCCGACGATGAGCGAGCCGTCATCCGGCGTAACGTCGGTGTTTTCGGTCGATTCGGCCGTGTCAGCCGTTTCGGGCGTTTCGGGCGTTTCCGCCTTTTCACACGCCGTCAGCGCAAACGTGCCGAACAGCAGAATAGCGGTCAGAAGCAGACAAAAGAGTTTTTTCATGGTGTTTCCTCCGGATAATATAGTGCAAATTGAATTTTTATCTTCTCGGACCGACGTCGGAAAGATCGAACGGTACGAAACCGATCCCGAGCGCCGGGGAATTTTCGGGGAGCGTGAAGTCGCCGTTTTCGGGATTCGCAAAGCCGGGATCCGCCGTGACGCTTTCCGTATCGAGACCGAAGAACTGTCCGACCTGCTCCGGCGTCCACGTCTTGCCTTCGCCGAGCGAAACGCTGATCTGATCGCCGTCCGC
>JAZUKT010000243.1:0-6017 GCA_045643445.1 Eubacteriales bacterium | reverse complement strand
GAAGCAGATGGCGCGTAAGGGCATCAGAGCGACCGTCGTGACGCTCGGAAGCGTGACCGTACCGGCGCAGGAATATTCGATCTCGCAGAAGGAGTGGTTCAACGCCGCGGGATTCGGCTTCAAGCCGCTTTCCATGTTCCGGGTGCGCGCTGCCGCTTACGACCTCCAGGACAGACTGACGACGGTCGAAGGCCAGGTGCTTGCGATCTATCGCACGTACACGGTCGGCGACTGGATCGAGCTATACTGCGAACGCCGTGCGGGGGTGTCCTGATGGCCCAAAAATACCGCGTGGACGAGATCGGCAAGGCGCTTGAGGACGCGATCATGGACTATCGAAAGGGCGCAGGTGCAGCGATAAAGCGGGCAGTCACGCAGACGATGGAAGAGTCGGCGGCCGTGATCAAAGAGAGCGTCACGTTCCGGCGGAGAACGGGCGACTACGTTAAATCGTTCGCGGTCAAGACGCTGCACGAGGACGTGATGAATAAACGCATGGTGTGGTACGCAAAGTCTCCGCAGCACCGTCTCACACATCTGCTTGAAAACGGGCATCGGGTGCGTGACCGCAACGGATCGACGCACGGTAACACCAACACATACGAGCACATTTCGAAGGGCAACGAATATGCAGCCCGGCGCCTGCCGGAGCTCGCCGAGAAGGAGTTGAACGCATTATGAACACAGCAGACTATGTGGCAGGAAAACTCGCCGGGCTCGGTCTGCCGGTTGCATACAGGCATCAGAAGGATGCCGTCGCGCCGTACTGCACGTACTACGTCGGAACGACGCGGATCGTGCCGTCAGACAACGGCTCGAACGCGTTCAGCCGGGCTGACGACGTGACGATCGAGCTGCACACGGTCGAGAAGAGCGCAGAGCTGGAAGACGCCATCACGATGGCGATCGCCGCGGACGGTTGGGATCTCTCAATCACGGAGGGATACGACTATTACGAAGCGGTGTATGAAGTCACGTTCAACTTCACGAGAACGTGGAAACAGAAAATAACATAAGGAGAATGAACCATGAGCGAAAGAATCGTACTCGGTTCCGGCCAGGTATATATGGCCGAATTTAGCGGCAGCATCCCGGCGGACGCGACGCTTGAAACAACCGCGAACAAGCTTGGTGCGGTGTCGGGTGGTGCAACGCTTGAATATTCGAGCGAGTCCTATACGGCCATCAGCGACGACGGAACGGCGTCAAAGACGATCCTCACGAAGGAAGAGGTCAAGCTGAAGACCGGCCTGTGCACGTTTGATGCAAATACGCTGGCAAAGCTGTGCGCGACCGCACGTGTGACCAGCACCACGACCAAGCGCACGCTGAAGATCGGCGGCGTCGGTCAGCAGAACGGCAAGAAATACGTGATCAGATTCGTGCACGAGGATGCAGCAGACGGCGATATCCGCGTGACGGTAGTCGGCACGAACACGGCAGGCTTGTCGATCGCATTTGCGAAAGACAAGGAATCCGTGATCGGCCCGGAATTCACGGCGCTGCCGAACGACTCGGACGGCACCCTCGTCATCTACGAAGAGGAGATCCCGAGCAGCAGCGGAAGCGGCGGAGGCAGCACCTAATCGAACAGTCAAAAGAGCGCGGCGGGTGAAAACCTGACCGCGCTCAACGTGCTTTTATCAATCAACAGAAAAACAGAATGAGAGGGAAAACAATATGCTTTGCATTATTAAAAACCAACCGACATATAAAACGGGCATCATCGTTGATAACGAAGAAGTCGAATGCCGGCCGCTGAAGAAATCTGACGTAGAAATCTTTGGCAGTTTCGGCAAGGTGGCGGCCGGCGACGGAATTGACAAGTTGTACGACATGGTCGTCATGATCTTAAACTGCAACACAAAAAACATCGTATTTACGAGGGAGGACGTAGACGAAGCGATCGACGTCATGACGGCACGTCTTATCGTTGACGGTTATACAAGATTTATGAACGGCATCGCAGCGAACCCAAACTGACAATACCGTCATCGCCGGAAGACCCGGACGGAAATGACGGTTATACGCGCATAACGGCGGCAGATAAATACGTGGCAGATTACGCACACGTTAATATGATTGACGTTGGAGAGCTCTGTTATTATGATTACCGCATATTACTACGGGATGCGATAATATTCGAGGCGCAAAAGACTGCGGCAGGGCGCAAGTGGCTTGATATGTGCTGGGTGTACGAGCAGACGAAGCCGGACCGGAAGGCGCTTCGGAAAAAATTCGGAAGGAAAGAAGACAATGGCTGATAAAATCAAGGGCATAACGCTTGAGATCGGCGGCGACACGTCGGGGCTCGAATCGGCGCTGAATGAGATCAACAAGCAGTCGTCTGCCGTCAGCAAAGAGCTAAAGGAAGTCGAAAAGGCATTGAAGCTCGACCCGACCAACGTGGAACTGCTGGCGCAGAAGCAGGAACTACTCGGGAAGCAGGCGGAGATCGCGGCGCAGCGCGTCGAGAAGATGGGCGAAGCGCAGAAGATATTCGACGAGGCGGTAAAAAACGGCGACATCGAAAAAGGAACCGAGGAATACCGCAAATTCGAGCGGCAGGTCGCAACGGCGGAAGGTCAGCTGAAGAAGGCGTCGGCCGCGCTGAATGATACCGAAGAAGCGACCGAAGACGTCGGCGAACAAGCCGAGAAAACAGGCAAGCAAGTCGAAAAATCGGGCGAAGGTTTCAGCAAATTCGGCGAGGCGGCGAAAAAAGGCGCAGAAATAGCGGCGGCGGCAATCGCCACGGCAACGGCTGCGGCTGCCGGACTTGTAAAAGAATCGGTTGAAGCGTATGCGGATTACGAACAGCTTGTCGGCGGTGTTGAAAAGCTGTTCGGAGAAAAAGACAGCAATGCCGTGGCGGAAAACGCGAGAAACGCATACAAGACGGCCGGAATGTCGGCGAACGAATATATGGAGACGGTCACCGGCTTCTCCGCGTCGCTGATTTCGTCGGTTGGCGGAGACACCGAAGAAGCGGCGAAACTGGCCGACGTGGCCATCACAGATATGGCCGACAATGTAAACACCTTTGGCTCGGACTTATCCTCGATTCAGTCCGCATATGCGGGGTTCGCAAAGGGTCAGTATACGTTACTGGACAACCTAAAACTCGGATACGGCGGAACAAAAACAGAAATGGAACGTCTGCTTGCAGACGCGGAGGCGTTCAGCGGCGTAAAATACGACATAAATTCCTACGCGGACATTGTGAAAGCGGTTCACGCCGTGCAGGAACAAATGAAGATCACCGGCTCGACGGCGAAAGAAGCATCGTCCACGATTTCCGGCTCGGCATCGGCCATGAAATCCGCATGGCAGAATGCGCTTGCCGGGCTTGCGGACTCAAATGCGGACGTTGGCGCCCTTTCCCAAAATCTTGTTGACAGCATTTCTACATTTGCCGACAATGTTCTTCCGAGAGTTGACCAGTCTATCCAGGGCATATCGACAATGGTTTCGTCTTTGGCGGAAGAAATTTCCGGTCTTGTCAGAGAATTGCTGCCGTCATAGGTCAATGGCGCGAGCGAGATCATGCAAGGACTCGTTGATGTTCTTCCCAGCATCGCCGCAATATTTGAAGACGAAGAATTCCTCGGTGAATTGCTTGGCGCGGCAGAGACGATAGTCTCGTCACTTGGCGAAGGTTTGGTCAATAGCGCGAGCAGTCTGATGTCGTCGGCGACATCGCTGATCAAGAGATTTGCCGCGTATTTGTCCGAGGAAGACAGAACCAAAAAACTCGTTGATGCCGCAATGTCGATTTTGAGAACTTTGGCGGAAGGCTTGATAACGGCGATACCCGAATTGGCATCCGCGGCGCTCGACATCATCGTCGAATTGGCGAACTATCTTGTGTCGCCCGAAAACCTGAACGAGTTTGTCGCCACGACGGTCACGATCATCACGGAGATCGGCGACGGTTTGATCGCTTGTGTTGATAGGCTGACGGATGCCGCCGTGCAGATTATCACAAGTCTGACGGATTATTTGACAACAAACCCGGACAACCTGGTCAAATTGGCAGACGGTGCGCTGAAGGTGGTATTGGCCGTCGCGCAAGCAATCATCGACAACGCGCCCGAATTGCTGGATGCGGCAATCACAATGGTATCGACGATCATTGACGATATGACCGACCCCGAAAAAATCAACGAACGGATCGCAGAGCTGGGGAAATTTGTGGACGAAATCGGGCAGACGCTGATGTCTCCAGAAAATCAGGAAAAATACAAAGAGATCGGCGGAAAGATCGGTAAACTGATTTTGGAATCGGTCTGGGAATTGCTGGACGCGCCGCGGCAATGGGCGTTGAATCTTGGCGCGGAAATCGAGGAAGGGGTTGAACGCGCGTTGTCTGGCGACACGAAACTGGTCAACGCGGCGACGGGTGAAGTCACCATCGTAACGAGGGCAGAAAAATCGATGAAGAGCTCGGCTCTCGAACCGCAGTCGATCACGATCAACAATCCGATTTACGTGGGCGGCGAAAAGGTCGCAAACCCCGTGTCGAAATATCAGTATAACGCCGCCATCGAAAAGGCGATGAACAAAGGCACGGCGGTCGGCTCATGGGCGCGGTAACGGGAGGCTGATATGATTTACTTGATTAACGGCACGACCGTCACGCCGGTTACGGAGATCCGCACGGCATCGCGCACGGTTTCGCTCGATGGCACGGACACGCTGACGGCCGAACTGACGTGCGATTATGTTTCACTTGTCGATGACGACACGCTGATTCGGCTCGACGGACAGTTATATAGAATCGTGTCATACACGAAGGCAACCGACGCATATTCTCCGATTTGTCAAATCTCGGCACAGCACATCGGCTACGATATGACCGACATCGAGATCGAGACATTCGCTCATAATGATTCGCCCGAAGCGCTGCTTGAATTCGCGCTTGAAGGTACTGATTTCACGGTCGGAACGGTCGAGCCGACGGGTGAATATGCCATCACGGTCGGCGGTACAACGACGCTTCGTGCGCTGGTTATGGATATCGCGGCGGCGTGCGGCGGTGAATTGGCGTTTTCCGATGACGGTTATACCGTCGATATCGTCAACCATCGCGGTGCGTCAACGCCGATCAATCTGATGAGCAAAGATATCGTCACGTCTCTTGGTTTCACGCGAGATTTGATCGCCGGTACGGAAACCTATGACGTGACGCTCGGCAAAAAGTCCACGCTGAACGTCGGCGACAACGTGCACGTCAAGCACAGCGGCATCGGTCTTGATATGGACACGCGGATAAACACAATGACGTACAATCCGTATAATCCGTACGAAGTCAGTATCGAAGTCGGCGATTTTTCGTGGGACATCATCGACGCGTTCGTCAATGATAACAGCGCGATCGACCAAATCATACAAACGTTCACCGTTCACGACGGACATTTCATTTCGCAGATCGAATTCAGGGACATGATCTCGTCGATCGAGCAGTCGGTCGATCGTCTGTCATGGATGATCGCTTCGGGCGAATCTGCATCCAGCATGGTGCTGACGGACCGGCTGATCGAGGTTATTTCCCAGGCGATCACGATCACGGGCTTCGTGACCATCCGCAGCCTGGAGGAGCTCGGCGGCGTGACGACGATCAACGGCTCGACCATGCACACCAATCATCTGATCGGGCAGTCGGAGCTGACCGGGCTTGAATTCGACGTCGCGGAGACTGGCGACGAGATCCACGCGACCGTCTCGCTCACCGGCACGACCGGCGTCCGGGTGACACTCGATCACGGACTCATGGGCGGCCGCACGTTTGACGTGGTGGCAAGAACGCCGAACCGCGGGTACTGGCACAGAGGACAGGCGGTCGCGGTCAAGGTGCGCGTCGCGGCGGGTCAAACGACAGGCACGGCTTCGCTTCCGGCGGACGACTGGGAATCGGCCGTCTTCGCGCTGTCAGGAACGAACGAACTGACATTCCGCGACAATGAGACGAGCGTCCAGGTGTCGGCGACGGCCTCGACGGTCGGCCTGACGTGTAC
>JAZUKT010000242.1:0-2596 GCA_045643445.1 Eubacteriales bacterium | reverse complement strand
CTCGGCGGTCCCTGAAAACCGCTGAAACGCTCTTCTGAGGCTCTGAAACGCCTTTATTTCGGGAGTTGGACATTGTCTATCCTATCCCATCCATAAAAGTTTTCGCCAGGCCTTTTTCAAAAGGCCGCGTATCCTTCGTACCCTTCGTTCCCCTCTTACTCGATATCCGGCACGACCGTCGGGATCTCATCGAGCTGCCACGGATTCTTGATGATGTTTTTCATCATGCGGAGTGCGGAGGCGTAATAATATCCGTCGCAGATACGCTCATCCAGAACGAACGTCACGTCGATAAAGTGGCGCTTGCGTACGACGCCTTCCGCATCCAGCTCATACGCGCGGCGCTTGGCTCCGAACGCGAAGAACGCGGGGCAGGTACCGAAATCGTACAGATGGTGGAACACGGGCGGAATACCGAGCGAGCCCATCGACGTGATGAAATACGAGCAGTGGAACGGGCTCACCTTCTCGATCGCGCGGGGCATCAGGTGGAAATAATCGAGCAGCTTCAGGAACCAGACCGCAAACTTGAACAGAAGGCCCGGCAGATGCGAGAACAGCTTCGCCGTATTATCAAAGTCTCCGCCCGGATTGTTCCGGTACTCCGTCACGACCTTGTTGAGCTCGCGGTACACGTCCTCCGTCGTCGCCGTCGGATCGAGCGTGATCTTCACGACCGTGTCGGGCGAATCGAGCAGCATTTCCTTCTTGATCGTCAGCGCGACCTCGACGTGCTTTCTCGTCCAGATCCGCTGTCCCCGGATAAAACGGTTGAGCGCCGGGCGCTGAGAAACAAGCCGGACGTACGCCGCGATCAGAACGTGCATCATCGAGATGTTCGTCATGCCCGCGGCCTGTTTTTCCTTGATGTATTTTTCAATATTTTCGATGTCAAACGTGTCGTGCAGCATATTCTGCGAGCCGCACCGGTTCACCATGATATAGGGGACTACCATGCTCATCGGGGAAATGCTCCTGACGCGGCGGGATTCCTTTTCGCGGCGTTTCTTTTTCGTTTCCTGCGGCAGAGTCTGTTCTTCTACCATGTCGTTTCTCCCTGTTTCATAGATAAATCACCGGCCGGAACCGGGATCTGCCCCCATTATAACACAAAAATATCCCGAATGCAAGAAAAACAGACAAACCCGCGGTCTGCCTGTTTCTCCCGTTTTGTATTATTGATCCGTGTCTTCCGCCGTCTGCCGGTAGGCGTTCGGGCTGATGCCGGTGAATTTCTTGAACGTTCTGTAAAAATAACTCGTGTTGCGGAAACCGACCGCTTCGGCAACGTCCGCGATCGACGCCTCCGAGCGCTCCAGCATCGACCGGGCCGCCGCGATCCTGCTGCGCATGATGAATTCGACCGGGCGCAGTCCCGTGTTGTTCTTGAAGATACGGCAGAGGTACTGCTTCGATACGCCGCCCGCCGCCGCGCAGAGATCCGCAAACGGAATGTCCTCCGTGTAATGCGCGGCAATGTAGTCGAGGGCAAGATTCAGCACCGACACGCCCGTTTCGACCGGCTTGAGCCCATGATTGGCTTTCACGTAGAGATCGACAAGCATCTTGTACAGATACGCCGACGCCATATATTTGCCGTACCGGGTATCGCGCTCGATCCCCAGATGAACCTCCGCAAACGATTCGTGCAGGCTGTCCGGCGCTGTAAGCATACCGCAGACCGCCTTGCGATTCCGGAACAGTTTATCATGCAGGAGCGCAAAGCCGTAATCGAACGACAGCCAGTCGACGATCCACGGATTCTTCCCCGTCGGTTCAAAGGAACACGGTATGCCGCCGTCCACAAGCAGCAGCGCACCGGCGGTGAGTGAAAAATGCTCTTTTCCGATCCATGCCGTGCCCGCGCCACTCCGCGTCAGGATGAGCTGCGGATGACGGAGGTCGGGACGCGCGAACGCTTCCTGCTTCACGTCTGTGCCGACGCCGATCACGTAAACCGGCAGGATCGCCGCCGCCTCTTCGGGCAGATCTGCATACTGAATATGAGCCATGAGCCGCCTCCCCTTTTTCATTTGATTCACTATATCATGCGGCGGTGTGCATTTTTTCATAATTTCATGAATATTTTGTAAATTATGGATGGATTTTGCCCTATATGCGAGATTTTTTCGCATATAGGTGTATTTTCATGCGTTTTGTGGGGTTCTTTCGGGGGATTTGGCAGGAAAGCCTGCGGGCTTCTCTATTTTATCTCTTCGTAAGAGTCCTCCGCGGCGAGGACTCTTACCAACACGCGCCGTTCAAGGTGGAAACCGTCGCAAGCGACATGGTTTCCCCCTTGAAAATCCCCCTTCCTGCCGCCTACCGGCGGAAATGTGGTTTTAGCGATAGGTCGGGGGTTTGGGACGAAAGCGTTTGTTAGTAAAACGAGTGCAGAGCGAAGATTTTCATTATGCTGCCGCGGGCGATGGCGTTTGGTATCCTCCCCGGCGGATGAATTGCAGAAATTTACTACCTATATCACCGCTTCTCTCCACGGCGGGGGTTTTCAGGGTCTCGGCGGTCCCTGAAAACCGCGTTAACGATTTTCTGAGGCTCTGAAACGCCTTTATTTCGGGCGTTGGACATTGTCCAT
>JAZUKT010000241.1:0-11491 GCA_045643445.1 Eubacteriales bacterium | reverse complement strand
CGCGTGGCGGCGGCTGATACGACGGCTCCCGAAGCACCGCAGAACGAAGAGCGCATCTACAAGCGCTGGACGACCGTGGAGAAAGACGAAAACGGCACGCCCACGAAGATCACCTTCAAAAATCAGGAAAAGTTCAACTTTGCCTTTGATATTCTCGACGTGCTGGCCGAGGAAAAGCCGGATAAACTGGCGATGCTGCACGTGGCGGCAGACGGCGTGACCGAACGTCGGCTCACCTTCCGCGACATCTCCCGCGCGTCCTCCCAGTGCGCCAACTATTTCAAGTCTCTCGGCATCAAGCGCGGCGACCGCGTCATGCTCGTCCTGCGTCGGCACTATCAGTTCTGGTACGCGATGCTCGGTCTCAATAAACTCGGCGCCATCGCCATTCCGGCGGTGAATCAGCTGCTGGAGCACGACTTCGAATACCGCTTCAACGCGGCGGGCGTATCCGCGATCCTCTGCACGGCGGACGGCAGCGTGGCGGATCAGGTCGAGCTGGCGGCAGCAAAATCCCCGACGCTCACGACGAAGATCATCGTCAACGGCACGCGCGAGGGCTGGCACAATTTCGACGAGGAATTCGTGCTGTTCTCCGAAAAATTCGAGCGGCATGAGGACAGCCCGTGCGGCGACGATCCGATGCTCATGTTCTTCACGTCCGGCACGACCGGCTACCCGAAGATCGCGATGCACAACTACCGTTACGCGCTCGGTCACTTCCATACGGCCAAATACTGGCACTGCGTCGATTCCTCCGACACGGGCCTGCACTTTACGATTTCCGATTCCGGCTGGGCGAAGGCCATGTGGGGCAAACTCTACGGCCAGTGGCTCTGCGAAGCCGCGACGTTCGTGTACGACTTCGACCGCTTTGACGCCGCGAAGATCCTGCCGATGTTCAAGCGCTACGGCATCACGACCTTCTGCGCGCCGCCGACCATGTACCGGATGCTCATCAAGGAAGATCTGTCGAAATACGATTTCAGCAGTCTGAAGCACGCATCCACGGCGGGCGAGGCGCTCAACCCCGAGGTGTATCGCCAGTTCAAGGCGGCGACCGGGCTCGAGATCCGCGAAGGCTTCGGCCAGTCCGAATCCACCTGCATGATCGCCAACCTGAAGGGCGCGCCGCACAAACTCGGTTCCATGGGCAAGCCGTGTCCGATCTACGACGTGCATCTGCTTGACCGCGACGGCAACGAAGCCGCTACCGGCGAAACGGGCGAGATCGTGGTCAATACGCAGAACGGCGCACCGTGCGGCCTCTTCATGGGTTACTATCTCGACGAAGAGAAGACGAAGGAAGCGTGGTACGACGGATATTACCATACGGGCGATCTGGCATGGCGCGATGAGGACGGATTCCTCTGGTACGTCGGCCGTATCGACGACGTCATCAAGTCCTCCGGCTACCGCATCGGCCCGTTCGAGATCGAAAACGTCATCATGGAACTGCCCTACGTCCTCGAATGCGGCGTATCGCCTGTCCCGGATGAGATCCGCGGTCAGATCGTCAAGGCCTCCGTCGTGCTGACGAAGGGCACGGTCGGGACGGATGAGCTGAAAAAGGAAATCCAGGATTACGTCAAGAAGCACACCGCGCCGTACAAGTATCCGCGTATCGTGGAATTCCGCGACGAGCTGCCGAAAACGACGAGCGGCAAGATCATCCGCAGCAAACTGTAATTCCGAAACATAAAAAAGCATCCGCAGATTCATCGGAAACGGTGGATCCGGCGGATGCTTTTTGATTGGTGAGATTATCTGATCTTGAGGATGCTGAACAGTCCGCGGCGGAAAAGCTGCCCGCCTGTCGAAATGAGCTGCGTTTCGATCTTGTTCCGGCGGCGTTCGGCGGCCTTTTCTTTCTTTTCTTTTTCTTTCTGAGCGGCCTTTTCGGCTTTTTCCTTTTCCTTCGCGGCTGCTTTTTCGGCTGCCTCCGCCTGCTTCTGCTTTTCACGCTCGAAGGCGGCCTTTTCGGCTTCCAGTTCCGCCTTCTGACGGGCAAGTTCGTCCTCTTCCGCTTTTTTGGCGGCATTCTGTTCGAGGACTTCGTAGGCGCTTTCGTTGTCTACGGCGTCCTTGTATTTGTAGAGGAACGGGGAATTGCCGATCAGGGCGGCGCGGGTCGATTCGGCGCACGGTGCCATCAGCGACTGCGGGCAGATGATCGCGGTACGGGAGACGATCTGCGGCGCGCCGGTTTCATCGAGGAAGGAGACGAGCGCTTCGCCGGTACCGAGCGCCATCAGTGCTTCTTCGGTATCGAAATCCGGATTGACGCGGAAAGCGCGGGCTGCGGCGCGGACTGCCTTCTGCTCGGCGGGCGTATAGGCGCGGAGAGCGTGCTGGATCCGGTTGGAGCACTGCGCGAGGATCATATCGGGAATATCGGACGGCGACTGCGTGACGAAATAGACGCCGACGCCCTTTGAGCGGATCAGACGGACGACCTGCTCGATCTTTTCGATAAGCGCTTTCGGCGCGTCGCTGAAGAGAAAGTGCGCTTCATCAAAGAAGAACGCCATGACGGGCTTTTCGACGTCGCCGACTTCCGGCAGGGCTTCGTATAGCTCGGCGAGCATCCAGAGCAGGAACGAGGCGTACAGCTTCGGATAGCGGATCGCTTCGACGGCGTGCAGAACGTTGATCATACCGCGTCCGTCGGGAGACTGGCGGATCCAGTCGGTCAATTCAAGCGCCGGTTCGCCGAAGAACTGCTCCGCGCCCTCGTCCTCGAGCGTCAGAAGTGCCCGGCTGATCGCGCCGATCGACTGCGTGGCCATGTTGCCGTAGCGGACGACGTATTCGGTGCGGTGCTCGCTGACGTAGGCGATGACGGCGCGCAGATCCTTCATGTCGAGGATTTTCAGAGCGTGATCGTCGGCGATCTTGAAGATGATGCGGAGCACGCCCTCCTGCACCTCGGTCAGATTGAGAATGCGGGCGAGAATGTCGGGTCCCATATCGGAAACGGTCGTGCGAACGGGATGACCGCCGCGGCCGTAAATATCCCAGAACGTGACGGGATAGCTTTTGAAAGTGAAGGCGTCGCGGATGCCGAAACGGTCGATGCGCGCCTGCATTTCTTCGCTGTCGGCGCCGGGTTCCGCAATGCCGGATACGTCTCCCTTGACGTCGCAGAGGAAGACGGGAACGCCGGCGTCGGAGAAGGCTTCGGCCATCACCTTCATCGTGACGGTTTTGCCGGTGCCGGACGCGCCTGCGATCAGCCCGTGGCGATTGGCCTGAGCGAGCAGCATTTCGACTCTGTCGCCGTACTGCTTTTCGTCATTGAAAGCGCGGCCTGCGTAGATTTTATTCGTATCAAGCATGACGGTCTCCTTTTCGATTGAGATGAGGGAGGCTTATTTTTTCTGTCCGATGAAGCGGGTGCCGATCGGCTTTCCGTCGAGGATGTCGTAGAGAACGCCGGGATCCGCGCCGTTTGCGATGATCATGTCGCCGCCCGATTTCATCACCATGCGTGCCGCGACCAGCTTTGTCTGCATCCCGCCGGTGCCGATGTCGGAGCCTTTTCCGCCGGCGGACGCGAGAATTTCAGATGTCAGCTCGGGTACTTCCGGGATGAGGCGGGCGGTGGGATCGGTGCGCGGATTGGCCGTGTAGAGCCCGTCGATATCGGAGAGCAGCACGAGCAGATCGGCCGACAGATGCGTTGCCACGATGGCCGCGGGCGTGTCGTTGTCGCCGATGACGATCTCTTCCGTGGCGACCGTGTCGTTTTCGTTGATGACGGGCAGGGCGCCGTATTCGAGCAGCCGTTCCGTCGTGACGATGAAATTCTGCCGCCGCTCGTCGTCGCGCACGTCGCTCCCGGTCAGGAGGATCTGCGCCGTGATATGATTGTATTCGGAGAAGAGCTTGTCGTAGGTGTACATCAGTTCGCACTGACCGACCGCGGCGGCCGCCTGCTTTTCGGGCAGCGTCTTCGGGCGTTCGCGCAGATGCAGCTTGCCCATGCCCATGCCGATTGCGCCGGAGGAGACGAGAATGACTTCGTTCCCGGCGTTCTTGATGTCGGATAAGACCTTGACGAGTTTTTCGATATGACGGATGTTGAGATGTCCGCTCGGATGAGCCAGCGTGGACGTGCCGACCTTGACGACGATACGCATGATGTCCTCCGCGATTGTCTTGATAATTATAATTATTGTACAACATCGTTTCAGACTTTGTCAAGCATTTGCCGATTTCTTTCGGAAAATTCCCGAAACCCTTGATTTTTTGCCCGGTTTGTATTACAATACTGATTGCATAACGAAAAAGTCTTGAAAGGAATCAAATAAATGGAAAAGAAATTCAGAAAGATCGGCGTTCTCACCTCCGGCGGAGACGCACCGGGCATGAATGCGGCCGTCCGTGCCGTTACGAGAGCCGCTAACGCGCGCGGCGTCAAGGTCATGGGCATTTACGGCGGTTACCGCGGTATGATCCACGACGAAATGATCGAGCTGACCGACCGCGAAGTTTCCAACAAGATCATGCTCGGCGGTACGTTCCTCTATTCCGACCGCTGCCTTGAATTCAAGGAAGAAGCCGGTATGCAGAAGGCGATCGCTACGCTGAAAAAGCACGAGATCGACGGCGTTGTCTGCATCGGCGGCGACGGTACGTTCCGTGGTGCGACAGACCTCGCAGAACGCGGCGTTCCGACGATCGGCGTGCCCGGCTCCATCGACAACGATATCACGGCGTCCGACTACACGATCGGCTTTGATACGGCCATGACCGCTGTACTCGAGAACGTGGACAGACTCCGCGACACCTGCGAATCCCACGCCAGACTGAATATCGTGGAAGTCATGGGCCGCGGCGCCGGTGACATCACCATCAATACGGCTATCGCGTCCGGCGCTGTCGCCTGCGTGATTCCCGAATGCCCGTTCGACGAAGACGCGGCGATCGAAAAGATCATCCGTCTGCGCCGTGAAGGCAAGCGCAACTTCCTCATCATCGTATCCGAAGCGTTCCCGGAACTCGGCGAAGCGCTTGCGAAGAAGATCACCGCGCTCACGAAGGAACTGGCTGAAAAGGAAGGCAACGACCGCCTCATCGTGGACGCCCGTTTCTGCCGTCTCGCCCACATCGTCCGCGGCGGTACCCCGACTCTGACCGACCGTCTTACTGCTACCAAGATGGGCGTCCGCGCCGTGGAAGAACTGCTCGCCGGCAACTCCAACATGATCGTCGTCGAACGCAACGGCCAGATCACGACCTGCGATATCGGCTGGTCCCAGGTGCTCGACCGGATGTACAAGGGCACGCTGAAACCCGGCATGACCGATAAGTACACGAAGGAACAGCTCGCCGAAATGGAAGCGTTCATCGCCGAAAAGAAGAAGACGTTCGCCGAAACGTACGCAATGTTCAACGAACTGGCCAACTGACCCGGATAATCGGACAAAAGAATAAAACGACCGCCGCATTTTTCCTGTTCTGGAAGGGATGCGGCGGTTTTTTGTTCTCCGGCGGAAAGAGAAGAAAAAATTCAGCGGATTGTCCGTATTGACTTGAAAAAATCCGTCAAATATGATATACTATAAAATGAATAGTTATAATCGAGCAGAATGGTCTTTTAAGGAGAATCGCGGAATGAAACTGGAGCCGGAGGTTCGGGCGGATATACGAAAAATGGCGGTGGGCTGCCTTGTCTGCACGCTGATCACGGCGCTCGTTCTCTTTCTTGCCGGGCAGCGGAATATGGCCGTCGTCTGGGGCTGCCTCATCGGGCTGGTCACCTCCGTCGGGAATTTCATCCTGATGTCGGTCGGCGTGACGAAGGCGCTCGCAACGGGCGATGAGGTCAAAGCCAAGCGGCAGCTGCGTCTTTCCTATATTCTCCGCACCGTCGTGATGCTGGCGATCCTCGCCGCCGCGCTCCTGCTCGAACCGATCAACGCCATCCCGGTCGTCGCCTCCGTCTTTTTCGTGCGGATCACGATCACGGTGACGGGACTGTGGAAGACGATGCTCATGCGGATCGACCGGAAGAAGCACCCGGAAAAGTACGAAGAGCCCGAATACGAGCCCGTTCCCGAAGAGGAAACCGAAGAAAAGGAAGACGGCTTCGAGAAATTCGTCGGCGCTTTTGCGAAAGGCCCGATTCCCGGCAAAGACGACAAAGAGAAAAAAGACAACAGTAAACAAAACTGAGGGATAGATTATGGATTCCATCAATATAACAGGTGCGAAGATCCTGTTTGAGCTGCCCGTCTTCGGCGGGATCCCGATCACGGAGACCCAGGTCAATTCGTGGATCGTGATGGCCTTCGTGGCGGTGCTCTGCCTGATCCTCACGCACGATCTGAAAGTGAAGCCGACGTCCAAACGGCAGGTGATCGCCGAATGGATCGTTGAAAAAGTCGAAGGCCTCGTCGAGAGCAATATGGGGAAGAAATTCCTCGGTTTCGCTCCGTTCGTGGCGGCGATTCTCGCGTTGTCCGCCTTCTCGTCGCTCTCTGCGCTGCTCGGAATGTATCCGCCGACCGCAGACCTCAACACGATTGCGGGCTGGGCGATCCTCGTCTTCGCCATGATCACCTTCTTCAAGATCAAATCGAGCGGCTTCCTCGGCTACCTCAAGGGGTACACCGAACCGTTCGCGCTCTTTACGCCGTTCAACGTCCTGAGTGAGCTCGGCACCCCCGTTTCGATGACGTTCCGTCACTTCGGCAACGTCGTCTCGGGCGTCGTCATTTCCGCACTCGTGTACGCGGCGCTTCAATCCGTTTCTTCGCTGCTGCTCGGCTGGCTACCCGGCGTGCTCGGCAAGATCCCGTTTTTGCAGATCGGTATCCCCGCCGTCCTGTCGATCTACTTCGACCTCTTCAGCAGCTGTATGCAGGCGTTCATCTTCGCCATGCTGACGATGCTCTATATTGCGGGCGCAATCGGCACCGAAGAGAACTGAATAAAACCAACCGTCAATAAAAAAATATCAAATACAGGAGATCTACCATGGAAAACGAAATTGCAATGATCAACGCGAAAGCGACCATCATGTCCGGCTGTGCCATCGGCGCCGGTCTTGCCCTGATTGCGGGTATCGGCCCCGGTATCGGTGAAGGTTACGCCGTCGGTAAGGCCTGCGAAGCCATCGGCCGTCAGCCGGAATGCAAGGGCTCCGTTACCTCGACGATGATCATGGGCTGCGCAATCGCCGAAACGACCGGTATTTACGGCTTCGTTACCGGCCTGCTGCTCATGCTCCTTGCGCCGTCGCTCTTCATCAACAGACTTTGAGCGTAAAAACGGAAGCCGGATCCATCCGGCTGTCGCATAAGGAGAGGAACAATGGGAAATCTTGAGCTGATATCACTCAACGTGTGGCATATCGTCGCGTCCATTGCCAACCTGCTTCTTCTGATGCTCATCCTCAAAAAGTTTCTGTGGAAGCCGGTCAAGAAAGTGCTGGCCGAGCGGCAGAATCAGGTGGATGAGATCTATCGGACGGCAGAGAAGGCGGCGGAAGCGGCCGAATCGGACAAGGCGCTGTACAGCGAGAAGTTGGCGGGCGCACGCGCGGAGGCGGAATCCATCGTGAAGGCCGCGACCGCACGGGCTGACCGGCAGAGCGACGAGATCATCGAGGCGGCGAACAAAAAGGCTGCCGATACCATCAGAAAAGCGGAAGCAGAGCTGGAACAGGAAAAGAAAAAGGCGATGAACGACCTCAAGAACGAGATCTCCGATATTTCGGTGGCGATCGCGTCGGGCATCGTGGACCGCGAGATCAACGCAGACGATCACAAGGAGCTGATCGACTCCTTCATCGACAAGCTCTGAGCCGTGAGGAAATGCCATGAATGAAATCATCCGGGAATACGGCGGCGGACTGTTCGCGCTGGCGGAAGAGGAACATCTGGAGGAGCGGCTGCTCGACGAGACAAAGCAGCTCCGCCGGCTTTTCACGCGCGACTACACCCGCCTTCTGATCAACCCGAATCTTCCGAAAGAGGAAAGACTCCGTCTGGTCGGCGAATCGCTCGGCGGTCGGGTGCATCCGTACCTCGTGTCGTTCGTCAAGCTGATGACCGAGCGCGGACTGGCCACAGAGATCGGCGGCTGCTTCGAGGAATACGAGCGGCTCTGTCTTGACGCCTTTTCCGTCATGCGGGCGACGGCCGAAAGCGCCGTTCCGCTCACCGACGAGCAGAAGGAGCGACTGGAGAAGCGGCTGGCGGCGCACACCGGCAAACGGATCGCCATGACGTACACGGTGAATCCCGAGCTGATCGGCGGCATCAGGCTGACGATGGGCAACCGGCAGATCGACGACAGCATCAAAAACCGCCTCAAGACCATCGCCGAAAGACTCAGCGAACCTACGGTTTGAGAACCGAACAATAAACAGGGAGAGAACGTAATGGGACTCAGAACTGATATCCGTCCTGAAGAAATAAGCAGCATTATCAAGAATCAGATCAGACAGTACGAAAATAAAAACGAGGAAGCGGAAACCGGCACGGTCATCACGGTCGGCGACGGCATCGTGCGCGCGTTCGGCCTCGACAACTGCATGGCGAACGAGTTCGTCACCTTTGAGGGCGGCGAGAGCGGCATGGCGATGAACCTCGAAGAGCAGACGGTGTCGATCGTCATGCTCGACGACGCTTCCGAGATCCGCGAAGGCACGAAAGTGAAGCGCACCGGCCGCGTCGTATCCGTTCCTGTGGGAGACGGCATGATCGGCCGCATCGTCAACGCCCTCGGCAAGCCGATCGACGGCAAAGGTCCGACCGGCTGTACGACCTACTACCCGATTGAAAAAGTCGCGCCGGGCATCATCAAGCGCAAGAGCGTTTCCGTTCCGCTGCAGACCGGCATCAAGGCGATCGACTCCATGATCCCGATCGGCCGCGGTCAGCGTGAACTGATCGTCGGCGACCGTCAGACCGGCAAAACGACGCTGGCGATCGACACGATCCTCAATCAGAAGGGACAGAACGTCCTCTGCGTGTACGTCGCTATCGGTCAGAAGAACTCGACCGTTGCCGGCGTCGCCGAAACGATCCGCAAAAACGGCGCGGATGCTTATACGGTCATCGTATCGGCCTCCGCTTCCGAAGGAGCACCGCTCCAGTATATCGCTCCCTACGCGGGCTGCGCCATCGCCGAATATTTCATGGATCAGGGCAGAGACGTTCTGATCGTGTACGACGACCTCTCGAAGCACGCCGTCGCATACCGCGCACTCTCTCTGCTGATCCGCAGACCGCCGGGACGCGAGGCCTACCCGGGCGACGTCTTCTACCTGCATTCCCGTCTGCTCGAGCGGGCGGCGCGTGTTGCACCCGAATACGGCGGCGGTTCCATCACGGCACTGCCGATCATCGAAACGCAGGCGGGCGACGTATCCGCCTATATTCCGACGAACGTCATTTCCATCACGGACGGGCAGATCTTCCTTGAAACGGAACTGTTCCACGCGGGCGTTATCCCGGCTGTCAACCCGGGTATTTCCGTCTCCCGTGTCGGCGGCGCGGCGCAGATCAAGGCCATGAAGAAAACGGCCTCCTCGCTGAAGCTGCTCTATTCGCAGTACCGGGAACTGCAGACGTTCGCCCAGTTCGGCTCCGACCTCGACGCCGATACGAAGGCGCGTCTGGCGCTCGGCGAACGCATCGTCGAGATCCTCAAGCAGGGCAAGAACGATCCGATCCCGGTCGAATATCAGGTGGCGATCATCTTCGCCGTCACGAACGGGTATCTGAACGACGTGGAGATCAAGGACGTTCGAGAGTATCAGCGCGAGCTGTTCGATTATCTCCGGACGAATCACGACGAGCTGATGAACCGCATCCGCGACACGGGTCTTCTGACCGACGAGGATACGGGAACGCTCAGAACGGCCATCGACGACTTCACGGCGCGGTTCCGTCACGAAATCTACGGGTAAGCGCGGATGGGAGCCAATATCAAAGCGATCCGGGCGAGAATCCGCAGCGTGGACTCCACCCGGCACATCACGAAAGCGATGGAGCTCGTAGCATCCTCCAAAATGAGGAAAGCAGGCGCACGTATGGAGCAGTCCCGGTTCTACCGGCAGGTCATGCTCGATGCGTTTGCGGGACTTTCCGCGGAGAAGAGCCGCTATGCCCGCCAGCGCGCAAGAAATCTGCCGACGCTCTATATCGTAGTGGCAGGCGACCGCGGACTGGCAGGCGGCTATAACAACAACATTTTTCGATCCGCCGCTACGATGCTGCGGGAAAACGATCTCATCATGCCGGTCGGTAAGCGTGCGGTGGATTATTACCGCCATCATCGAGCGATCCTCCCGGACGCCTTTCCGTCGGCGGAGAATTTCACCTCGGCAGAAGCCGCACGGGCTGCTTATCGGGTCAAGGAACTGTATGACGGCGAACGGATCGGATCGGTCATCCTGATCTCGACGAAGTTCAATTCGATGCTCTCTCAATCGCCGCAGATGACGTATCTGCTGCCGCTTGAGGGGCTGGCGGAACAGCAGGCCGAAGCCGGGGATGCGGCAAATACCGCTTCATCCGGGACGTTCGGCGCGCTGACGGAATACGAGCCGAGTGCCGAGGAAGTGCTCGACGCCTTGATCCCGGAATATCTGGCGGGCGTTCTGTTCACCTCCGTCTGCGAGGCTCATGCGTCGGAGCTGGCCGCACGCCGCGCCGCTATGGATACCGCGACGAAAAACGCGGACGAAATGCTCGATTCGCTCAGCCTCACCTATAACCGGGCGCGTCAGGGCGCGATCACGCAGGAGATCACGGAAATCGTCGCCGGCGCCAATGCGTAAGCGATCCCCGTCAATGAATCAAAAATCATGTATGCGGAGTAAAATATGATGTCAAACGAGAAACATATCGGACGTGTCACACAGGTCATCGGGCCGGTCGTGGACGTTCGGTTTGAAGACGGCGAACTGCCGGAGCTGCTCAATGCCATCGAGATCAATCTGGACGGTCGGCGACTGATCGTCGAGGTGTCCGGGCATATGGGCGACAACGTGGCGCGCTGCATCGCCATGAGCTCGACGGACGGTCTGGTTCGCGGAACCGAAGCCGTTGATACGGGCGCGGGCATCCGGGTGCCGGTCGGTCCCGAAACGCTCGGCCGTATTTTCAACGTGCTCGGCGAGCCGGTCGATGAAAAACCTGCGCCGGAAACCGAAGAAAAATGGGAAATCCACCGTCCGGCGCCGTCGTATGACGAGCAGTCGGTGGAGACGGAGATCTTCGAGACCGGCATCAAGGTCATCGACCTGATCTGCCCGTACACGAAGGGCGGCAAGATCGGTCTGTTCGGCGGCGCCGGTGTCGGCAAAACCGTCCTGATCCAGGAACTGATCCACAATATCGCCACGGAGCACGGCGGCTATTCCGTTTTCACGGGCGTCGGCGAACGCTCACGGGAAGGCAACGACCTTTATAACGAAATGAAGGATTCCGGCGTTCTTTCAAAGACCGCGCTTGTCTACGGTCAGATGAAC
>JAZUKT010000240.1:0-1742 GCA_045643445.1 Eubacteriales bacterium | reverse complement strand
TCCGATCCGACTCACCGCGTCACGCACATCTGCATCGTCCGCGAAGACGGAACCGAGGAAGAAATCGAAGACGACAAACTCTACAAAGCCGCCTGCAATATGTACGCCGTCAATATGCTCGGCATGCTCAACGGTCTCACGGGCGGGCTTCTTAAGGTCGTACCGAAATACGCGGACGGCTCGGTCGTGGAGGACTGCTACGACTGCTCGCTCCGCAGTGCGGACGGCCGTGAGATCAAGGAATGGGTGGCCTTCACGGATTATCTGAAATCCCTGCCCGAAGAGGACGGCGTCCCGACAATCCCCGCGCTGTACGCCTCGACCGACAACCGCAAGAACAAGGTCGAAGAAGGCGGCCTCGCCGTTCTGAGAAATCCGGGTCCCGTGACGATCGCCGTCATTGCCGTCCCGGCCGTGATCCTCGCCGTGATCGTGCTCCTCTGCCTGACGCACAAAAAGCGCAAAGCGCGCCGCGAAGAACGCCGCAGACAGCGTGCCGGAAAAACGGCCTGAATCCCGACAACAAGAAAAGCACGGTTCCCGCGCAATGGGTTCCGTGCTTTTTGTTTTTTTCGTTTATTTTGCCTTCTCGGGGATCCGCTCGCTGATATAGCCGAGGACGAAATCGAAATCCTCCGCCGGGACGTAGATCTGGTTGTGCTCGAGAAGCATATTCAGCTTGATCGTCTCGTACTTCCGGTACACCTTCATCCTGCGCACCTTCGAGAATTCCGTCGTCGAGGCCATCTTCGATCCGGCCAGCAGACCCGCACCGGCCGTACCGGGATTTCCTGCCGCAGCGCCTGCCATGGCGGTCAGCCAGCCGAGAGCCTGCGCTTTTTTAAACTGCTTCGGCATCTGGATGTGCCGCACGCCCTTTTCATCCATTTCAAACAGTACGCAGTACTTCCAACCGTACACGGCGGCGACGATCAGGTACGCGATCACCGAAAGAGCGAGAAGAATGCCGAGCGTTATGAGAACCGTTGCGGCTGTTCCGCGGAGCGAGGCGGCGTTCAGATTCCCCGCAAAGAGGTCGATGATCAGCTGGAACGCGCCGACGATAAGCGCAGAAAGACCGAGGACCGTTACGACCGTTCCGTACACGATCGGATTTTTCATGAGGCGGAATTCATAGACCCAGCGATACGTGCCGTCCGGGCACAGCGTGATATTTTTCATGGCGATTCCTTTCCGTCACATCCTGCATATCCCGGCAGCCGTCCGACCGCCGGAGCTGATTTCACTATACCATAGTTTTTTACAAAAGTCAACCGCCGCCGCTCTTTTTGACGAAAAGCCCCGCATTTCTTGACTTTTGGCCGTCATCCATCTATAATACAGATAACAAATTCTGTCGGACGGAGGCGCGCGATGCTCGAGCATATCTGGAACCCGTGGCACGGATGCCGCAAGTACAGCGAAGGCTGCGAACACTGCTATATGTATTACCTCGACGCCGAGCGCGGCCGCGACGGAAGCGAGATCTACCGGGTCAAGAGCAACCGGAATCTGCCGCTCAAAAAGGCGCGCACGGGCGAGTGGAAGATCCCGTCCGGCAGCACCGTCCACGTCTGTCTGACGAGCGACTTTTTCCTCGAGGAAGCCGATGAATGGCGCGGAGAGGCATGGGACATGATGCGCGCGCGGCCGGATCTTTCGTTCTGGCTGCAGACGAAGCGCGCCGAGCGGGTCGGATCCTGCCTGCCGGACGACTGGGGCAGCGCCTACGATCACGTCAG
>JAZUKT010000239.1:0-10384 GCA_045643445.1 Eubacteriales bacterium | reverse complement strand
AAACTGCCGCTCACCGAAAAGCCGGCGCATCAGCCGAATCCATACGGAGGTCAAAATGAACCAACGTCCCGATCCGAACAACCGCCCCGAACTGCCCGAGCCCGGCACGCCGGATACCGTCCGTCTGTCGCCGCTCACCGTCGCGGATCTCTGTCTCTGCGCCGTCGCCATCCTTCTCGGGCTCCTCTACCTCAATACGACGTGGATTCCGCTCTCCGTCCTGCTGCCCGCCTATATCGTAATCTTTACGCTGATCCCGGTCCTGCGGCTTCTGGACGCGAAAAAGAAGCAGACGAAAGGCCTCGCCGCGTGGATCCCCGTGATCGGCTGGTTTCTCATGGACGCGATCGTCATCGTGGCCGCCTGCGCCTATTTTGCCGGCGCGTAATTTTGCTTTTCTCACCATATAAAAGAAGGACGAACCGTCAAAGACCGTCCTTTTTGATTGTGCTTTACGGCAGTACGCTGAGCGCGCCGAAGGAACTCTCGACCGTTTTTCTCGCCCCGACGGGAGAATACAGCCATCGGTCGAGGTGCTTCGTCTCCGCGGGGTCGATCCAGTATCGGCACGGCGCCGTCTCCGCTTTGCCGCAGGTGTCGATCAGCACAAGCTTCACCTTCATCCGCTCCGGCAGGATGCTTTTGATGTACACGGAGCAGGCGTCGCCCGGCTGTACCCCGTCCGTCAGCTCGGCCAGCCCGGCGAGATTCGGTGTGAGTTCCACGAAGATCCCGTAGCTTTCGACCGATCGGACGATCCCCCGCACCGTTTGTCCGGCCGAAAAGAGGGAGGCGTTTTCCGCCCACGTGCCGAGCAGTTCCCGATGCGAAAGATAGATCCGGCCGTTTTCCTCGATCGACGAGACGAGGACGGACAAGCGGTCGCCGACCCGGAAGCGATCCGACGGATGCGTGATGCGGGAAACGGAGATCCGATCGACCGTGAGCAGCGACACGATACCGCAGCCGATATCGCAGAACGCCCCGAACGCCTCAAGATGCGTCACCCGCGCCGGAATGATGTCGCCGCAGGTCAGCCGGCTGACATAGTCGTCGGCACACGCCTGCTGCACGATCCGCCTCGAAAGACGGGCGACCGTTTCGCCGCACTCGTTTTCCGTCACGGACAGCACCCGGAACTGCACCGGCTTGCCGACGCGCGTGATGACGGCGATATCCTTGGTCTCCCCGCCGTCCGCCTGCCAGCACACCTCTTCCTTCGGCATGATCCCGATGATCCCGCCCGGCAGACTGATCCTGAGCTGCATCGTCGCGCAGTCGCACATCAGGCATTCGGCTTCCATGATCTCTCCGGCACGCGCCGCCTCCAGAAAGGCACTCCGGCTCTCCAGTCTCTGCTGATTGGCGGCAGTATGGCCGAGGTCTCCCTCCGGCATCCACCGGGTCGATGACTTCCCTGACATTTTCGCACCTCTTCCTCTTTTGTTTGCTCTATCCTATGCGGCCGGGTCAAAAATTATGTCAGCGCACAGGCGGCCGCGCCGTTGACTTTCGCCCGCCTTTTTGCTACAATAGGACTGACATCAGCCTGTCGGCTCATTATACGGAGGCATCATGAAAGCGCGTCTGCGGATCATTATATCCATGCTCATTTTCGGCACCATCGGCATTTTCCGGCGGTATATCCCGCTCTCGTCGGCCATGCTTGCCATGATCCGCGGCGTCATCGGACTCGTCTTCCTTCTGCTGCTGACGGTGATCCTCAAAAAGCCGCTCTCCGCCTCCGCCATCCGCAAAAACGCCGTGCGGCTCTTCTTCTCCGGCGCGTTTCTCGGGCTGAACTGGGTCATGCTCTTTGAGGCGTACCGCTACACGACCGTGGCGACGGCTACGCTCTGCTATTATCTCGCGCCGGTCTTTATCACCTTTGCGTCGCCGTTTATCCTCCGGGAAAAGCTGACGGCCAAAAAGAGCGTCTGCGCCGTCATCGCCCTCGTCGGCATGGTATTCGTGACGGGCATCCTCTCCGCCGGATTCAGCGGCTCGTCGGAAGTGCGCGGCATTCTCTACGGGCTGATCGCGGCCGTTCTCTACGCGGCGATCGTCCTGCTCAACAAAAAAACGACGGATCTCGCGGCGTTTGACCGCACCATCGTGCAGCTGGCCGTTTCCTCCGCCGTGCTTCTCGTCTATCTGTTCGTTACCGGCGAATTTTCCGCCGCCGTGACGCTGACGCCGTCTTCCGTTCTGCTCACGCTGATCGTCGGGATCGTGCATACGGGGATCGCGTATATGCTCTATTTCTCCGGCATGGAGGGTACCTCCTCGCAGACGGCCGCCGTGCTCAGCTACCTCGATCCCGTCACGGCGATCCTGCTCTCGGCGCTCTTTCTGCACGAGCCGATGGGCTGGAGCGGCGTGATCGGCACGGTACTGGTACTCGGCGCCACGCTTGTGAGCGAACTGCCGGGGAAAAAGCGATCGTCTTGATCAAGTTAAATAAAAAACGCGGAGCCGTTTCGGGCGTTTGCCGTCCGATCCGACTCCGTATTTTTATTTTGCCGCATCGGCCGCGTAATCGGCGACGATCTTGTTCTCAAACGCGATGATGTCCCGGCAGAGAGAAACGCTCTCTCCGTCCGCTCCTTCAGCGATCAGCGCCGTCAGCTGTCTCTCGAGTTCATGCACGCCGGTCTCCGTTCCCTTGCGGATCATGTCGCGCAGATGACTCTCGGTCGAGTCGAGCATCGTATTCACCATGATGCCGCCCTTCGACATTGTCTTCTTCATAAGCGACGCTTCCTTCGGCTTCATGCCCTGCTTCTCAAGCAGTTCCGTGACCCTGCGCGTATAGTCGGCATACTGTTCAAGCTGAGCCGTCACGCCGCGCAGAAGGAACTTATCCCGAATGACCGGGACGATATCGGAAAGCGTTTCGCTGCCCATCGTCACGTTCCGATACATCTCGTCGAGCAGTTCGGCCGATGCGTTCTTTGCGTCCGTTCTGTTTTCCGTCTGATTCATCGGGCATACCTCCGATTGCGAATTGCGGTCTCCCGCTCCGTTAGTATGCCCGGCCGATTTGTTTTCATACACAAAATCGCCGCTTCGGATCCATTCACCCGTGCGGCGATTTGTTTATGTGGTTCAGTCGCTCCTGCGGATCTTGAAAAAACGTCTCAGGAACGGTGCGCAGATCTTCGGACTTTTCCAGATTACGACTTTCATATTTCTCGCCAACCCTTTCGGCACTCCGTATCGTCCGACACAAAGTGCGGCGTGAAACAAGTGAACTTCAGATAACGGATTTCTGAATGTTTCACGCCCAACCCTTCACCCGTTTGCAGTATATGCGTCGGGCAGCGGCGGCGTGATTCATTCAGCGTCTCTTCCATTCGGGAACGCTGCGCTGTTCTTCATAAATGCGGACGTAGCTGTCGTGGCGCGAGGGAGAGATGAGTCCCTTCTCCATCTTTTCGAGCACCGCGCAGCCTTCTTCCCGCAGATGCGTGCATTTCGTATAGCGGCACTGTCCGATGCAGTCCGAAAATTCGCGGAAACTGCCGGCCAGCTCGTCGTACGGGAAAAAGTCGAACCGTGTGAAGTCGAGCACCGAAAAGCCCGGCGTATCGGCCAGCCAGATCAGTCCGCCGTTCTCCCCGACGGGCAGCGGATACAGCTCAACGTGCCGCGTCGTATGGCGTCCGCGCTCCGTTTTGCGGCTCACGGATCCCGTTGCCAGCGCGAGATTCGGGAAAAGCGTCTTCATGACGGTGGATTTTCCGGCGCCGGACACACCCGCAAACGCGGCGCTCAGATGACTGCCCTGCGGCGTTTCTTCCGCCCGTTCGGCCATAAAGCGTCCAAGTGCGTCAAGGCCGTCGCCCGTCTGTCCGCTCACGCGGAACACGCGGTATCCGGCCAGCGTATAGATCCGTTCGAGTTCGGCCGCCTTATCCGGGTCGAGATCTGCCTTGTTGACGACGACGACCGGCTCGATGCCGTAGTTTTCGGCGATCACCGTCAGCTTGTCCGCCGTCAGCAGATCCGGTTCGGGAGAGGCCGACGGAATCACGGCAAAAAGATAGTCGAGATTCGCAAGCGGCGGTCGGATCAGGAGGCTGCGCCGCGGACGGATCTCGTCGATCACGTAGTCCACTGCCGCGCCGCTTTTCTTCAGCCGCCGTTCGGTCTGCTTTTCCTCCGCCGTCGCGTCATCCGGCCGTTCTTCCGTCGGTACGACCGTTACGTCGTCTCCGACCGTCGGCGTATTATGCTCCAGCCGGAAGATACCGCGCGCCCGGCAGAGCAGTTCCGTCTTCGGATCTTCCGTCGTCCGAACACCGTACAGCCCGCCGACCCCGCGTGTGATGATCCCGTGTATGCTTGTCAAACTAAGCCTCGCTTCAATCGGTATTTTGAATCAATCGTTAATAAAACCAGCTGTCGTCCTCGTCTTCGTCTCCGCTGATCGGATCGACGTCCATCCAGTCCGGCGTGTCGTCTTCTTCATCGCCGTCGCCGGGTTCTTCCGTATAATCAGGTTCGTCCGGCTCTTCCGGCTCCGTATCTTCGGGATCCGTCAGCTTCGGATTCGGCTTCGACGGTGCGTTCGGATCGCGCGTCCGTTCTGTTTCCGTTTCGGTCTCGTAGGTTTCGTCGGACTCGTCGGACTCATCCCACTCCGTTTCATCGGAATCATCCCACTCGTCGGTTTCATCCCAATCCATATCGTCGGTCTCGTCCTCGATCGGCTCGGGCGCCGTCGTTTCCTCTTCTTCCTTCATATCGTTTTCGGTCGGAAGAGAGTATCCGTCGCCCTGGTAATTCGCGCCGCCGCTGACCGTAAAGTTGACTTTCGAGTAAAGCGACACCTGCGACTGCGGTTCGGGCGACTGCGTCAGGACGGTCCCTGCCCATGCGGCCGATTTCACGTAGGTGACGGAACCGACGGACAGTTTATTTTCCTTCAGACGGATCATCGCCATGGCCTCGTTCAGACCGACAAACGTCGGGACGGTTACCTTGGCCTGATCGCTGCCTTCGCTGACGAACAGCGTGATGACGTCGTCTTCCTCGACGATGGTACCGGGTTCGGGCGACATGCCGGCCACGTAGCCGATCTCAATGCTGTCGCTGGCGACTGATTTTTTCTCGACTTTCAGGCCGAGCCGGCGCAGTTCGGATTCAACGATGCGGTTATCGCGCACCGTGTAATCCTGCAGCACGATCGTCCGGGTGCCCTGGCTGATGTCAAGCGTCACCTTGCATTTCTGCTTGCCCGGCAGCACCTTGCGGATCTCTCCGGGCGCCGGATCCTGATCGGAGATACGTCCTTTTTCAACGGTATCGCTGTAAACGTAACGGATGGTCGGCTCTTCGTAGTATTCGCTTGACGAGAACCAGTCCTTCAGTTCTTCCGTATAGGTGTGATCGACAAATTCCTCCACCGTGATGTTGATATAGTTCTTCATCGTGCTGTTGAAGAAGAGCTTGTCGAGCATATAGTATCCGGCCACGCCTGCGGTGATCAGGAACGCCAGCGTCACGCCCGCGATGATCGGGAACATGGTGCGGCTGCTCTTGCGCGCGGGCTTCTTTTCGCCCTTGTCGCCTGCGGAGCGCGTGGTCTTCGGCTTGTTTTCCTTGAAAATGATCTTCGGATTGTCGCGCAGCTTCTGCAGCTGTTCGAGCATTTCGGTGGCGCTCTGGTACCGATCCTCCGGCGCTTTTTCCATCGCGCGCAGGATGATCTGCTCCAGTCCGACCGGGATATACGGATTCAGTTCCCGCGGCGGCTTCGGCGCTTCGTTGACCTGCTTCAGCGCGACCGAAACGGGCGTGTCCGCCGTAAACGGAAGCTGGCCGGTCGCCATTTCGTACATCATGGCGCCGAGCGAATAGATATCGCTTCTCGCGTCGATGTCTTCCTTGCCCTTCACCTGCTCGGGGCTGATATAGTAGACCGTGCCGATCGCTTTGTCAGCCATCGAGATCGTTTCGGCGTTCGGCAGTTTGGCAATGCCGAAGTCCATCACCTTGATGATGCCGTTGCGCAGGAGCATGATGTTCTGCGGCTTGATGTCCCGGTGCACGATGCCCTTCTTGTGCGCGTGTTCGAGCGCCCGCAGGATCTGCGTCGTGTAACTGATGATCTCGCGGAGGTTCAATACCTCCCGGTGCTGCATATAGTTCTTGAGCGTGATCCCCTCGACGAACTCCATGACGATATACTTGACGTTCGCCCGGACGGAGATGTCGTAGATATCGACGATATTCGGATGCGACAGCATGGCGACCGCGCGGCACTCATTCGTGAACCGCTTGACGGACTGCTCGTCGGAGGCGATCTCATCTTTCAGGATCTTGACGGCCACCGTGCGGCGCATCAGGAGATCCGTCGCCTTGAAGACGATGGCCATGCCGCCGATGCCGATGATCTTCTCGATCTGATAACGGTTGTCGAATACCAGACCTACGTATTTTTCATATAACTGATTCATGACTCGTTTTCACCCTTATATCGACAGAACGACTGCCGTGATATTGTCGAAACCGCCCCGGCTGTTCGCGCAGTCGATCATCGACTCACACGCCGTCTGCAATTCGCCCTGTTCGCGGGATCTTTCGATCATCTCCGCCATCTCGTCGGGCTCCACGTGATTGATCAGCCCGTCGGAGCAGAGCACGATCGCGTCGCCTACGCTGACCGGGAAGCTGAACACGTCCGCTTCCACGGATTCCATCCCGACGCAGCGGGTGATGATGTTCTTCTTCTGGGAGGTCTTCGCTTCCTCCGGCGTCATGAGGCCGCTGTCCACGAGCTCCTGCACGTAGGAGTGATCCTTCGTGATCTGCCGCATTCCCTCGGCCGTGAGGTGATAGAGGCGGCTGTCGCCCACGTTGATCACGTACGCGGTATCCCCGGTGATCAGGCAGCCGACCAGCGTCGTACCCATGCCGTGCAGCGTCAGATCTTCTTCCGCTTTGGCCAGCACCGCGTTGCTCGCGTCCGTGACCGCTTCCCGCAGCATCGCAAAGATCTCCTCGCCGCTCAGGCCGAAGAAGGCAGGATTCTCCGCTTCGCATGCGTCCACTTTCTTCTGGAACGCCCGGATGGCTTCCGTGCTGGCGATACTGCCGCCGTTCACGCCGCCCATGCCGTCACAGACCAGCGCGTACAGGACGTCGCCCGCGACCTTTTTGATCACGAAGCTGTCCTGATTGACCGCCCGTCTCTGTCCGATGTCCGTTTTTCCGTATAGTATCATGACCGTTTTCGACCTTTCCGTATCCCGATCACCCGAGAGCGATCGGGTAAGTCCCGTAGAGCGTATCTTTACCCGGCTGAATGAACCGGGGCATTTTGCATCTGTTCGAGCCGCCGCAGACGAAGCTGTCCGCAGGAAGCGTTGATATCCGACCCGAGCCGCCGACGGATCGTCGCGTTGACGCCGCATCGGCCGAGTTCTTCCGCAAATTCTCTTGCGCGGGCGCGATCCGGCGTTCTGAGTCCCGTTTCCGCCACCTCGTTCAGAAGGATCAGATTGACGTGACACGGCGCGCCCTTCATGCCCTTTTTGAGCACCGCGGCCAGTCGGTCGGCGTCTGCCTTTCCGTCGTTCTGCCCGGCAATCAGCGTATATTCAAAGGAAACCCGCCGTCCCGTTTTTTCAAAATATGCCCGGCATGCCTCAAGCAGCACGGCGATCGGGTATTTCCGATTCACCGGCATGAGGGCACTGCGCGTTTCGTCGTCGGAGGCGTGCAGCGACACGGACAGCGTGACCGGCAATCCCTCGTTGGCCAGATCGTAGATCCGCGGAACCAGTCCGCACGTCGAGAGGGAAATATGCCGGAGGCCGATCCCCATGCCGCTCTCGTCGGACACGAGATGCAGGAAGCGGATCACGTTGTCGTAATTGTCAAGCGGCTCGCCGATGCCCATCATCACGATGCCGTCCACCCGTTCCCCGGTGTCGCGCGACGCACAGGCCGCCTGACCGAGGATCTCCGACGCCGTAAGACTGCGCACCCGTCCGTTCAGCGTGGACGCGCAGAAGCGGCAGCCCATCGCACAGCCGGCCTGCGAGGATACGCACAAGGTCGTACCGTGCTCGTAGTGCATGAAAACGGATTCCACGCATTCGCCGTCTTCGAGCGCCATCAGGTACTTCACCGTTCCGTCGATGGCGGAGACCAGTTTCTGCTCGATCACCGGCAGACGGTAATCCGCCGTCTCCTTCAGCTTCTGCCGGAGGGCAGCGGACAGATTGCTCATCCCGTCGAGCGGCGTACCCTTTGCCATCCAGCTGAACAGCTGTGCGGCGCGGTACGGCTTCTCGCCGATGGATTCCATGAACGCGCCGAGTTCCGCCTTCGTCATGGACATGATGTCAGGTTTCATAGATTCCTCATCATTTTCGTTTCATCCGTGCGCAGAAGAAGCCGTCGCATCCGTCGCGGTGCGGCCAGAACGTCCGCATTCCGTCACGCAGGAGCGCGTCATCCGGGGACAACGCAAAATCCGCGTGAGATGCGAGAAACGCACGGACAACCGATTCATTTTCCGCCGGATTCAGCGTACAGGTCGAATAGACGAGCACGCCGCCCGGTTTTACGTATGCGGACGCGCCGTCAAGAATATCCCGCTGGATAGACGGCAGCCGTCCGAGTTCTTCGAGATTCTTATACCGTATCTCCGGCTTTTTGGCAAAGACGCCGAGTCCGGAGCAAGGTGCGTCGCAAAGGACACGGTCGCACTGACCGATCCAAGCCTCGTTCGGCTGACGGGCGTCCCGCTCCGCCGTATCGAGGATGCGGATGCCGAGCCGTTCCGCGCCTTTTTCGATCAGGCTGAGTTTATTCCGGTGCAGGTCGCAGGCATGGATGACGCCTTCATTGTGCATGTCGAGCGCCGCCGAAAACGTCTTGCCGCCCGGACAGGCACAGGTATCCGCCACCGTCTCGCCGGGTTCTGCTCCGAGTGCCATGGTCGCCGCACGGGATGCTTCATCCTGCACGAACCAGTCACCGTTCTCGAGTCCCGTCCGCACGGTCTCGCTGAACGCATCCACCCGCACGATATCCCGTGCCCAGGCCGACACCGTTCCGCCGAGCCGGGCAGCCGCTTCCTCCGCCGTCATACGCAGCGTATTCACCCGGAGGCAGACGGCAGGCTCTTCATTCATCGCGGCAAGCAGCCGTTCGGTTTCCGCGTTTCCGCAGATCCCGAGGAAATGTTCGGCAAGCGGCACCGGCACCGACTCCTTCACGGAGAGGTACGCGGCAAAATCGCTTTTGTCCGGCCAGCGGATCGCTTTTTCATTCCGCAGAAACGTCCGCAGAACGGCGTTCACAAAGCCGGACGCTGCGCGCGGTACGAGCCGAACGGATTCATCCACCGCCGCGTGAGCCGGAATTTTATCCATGAACAATAGCTGGTAGAGCCCGAGTCGGAGCGAATCCCGCACAAGCGGATCAAGCGCCTCTATCGGACGGCTTGCGTACTGCCGGATCACGTAGTCGAGCGTAATGCGCCGTTCCGTCACGCCGTACACGAGCCGTGTATAGAGGGCGCGGTCGGCGGCGGAGAGATCGTTTCGGTCAAGGCGGGCGCTGATTTCAAGATTTGAATACTTTCCGTCGCGTTCGATGGCGAGAAGCGAATCCAGCGTCAGGGAGCGGACGGTCGGTTTGGTTTGATTTGTCATATTGAGTGAATATTACCGTCTGTCGGTACGGTTGGCAATGGATAAGAGCCGCAGGAGATTGGCAATCGACGTTGCCAGCGCGGCCACGTAGGTGAGAGCGGCGGCTGTCAGCACTTTTTTCGAGGCGGCGAGTCCGTCCTCCGTAAAGCCGCATTCCGAGAGCGAGGTAAGCGCCCTGCTGCTCGCGTTGAATTCGACCGGCAGCGTCACAAGTTGAAAGAGGACGCACACACTGAAGAAGGCCACACCGAGCATGGCGATCGGACGGAACGAGAAGAGCACGCCGATCAGCACAAACGGCCACGCCAGTCTTGATCCGATATTCGTGACCGGGATGATGGCCGTCCGCCAGCGCATCGGCGCGTAGTTTTCGGCGTGCTGGATCGCGTGACCGACCTCATGGGCCGCCACACCGACCGCCGCGGCCGAACGGGCTCCGTAGGTGCTGCCGGAGAGACGGACTACGTTCTCAGTCGGATCGTAGTGATCGGTCAACTCGCCCGAGATCTGCTCGATCCGCACGTTATGAAGGCCGTTTTTGTCGAGGATCATGCGGGCAGCTTCCGCGCCGCTGAGTCCCCGTTCCGCCCGGATCTGCGCGTATTTTCTGTAAGTTGACTGCACGTTCCACTGCGCCCAGAGCGTGAAGATCAGCGCCGGAAGCAGATAAAGGAGCGATGAAAAGTCAAAACCGTAATAAACAGGCAATC
>JAZUKT010000238.1:0-3101 GCA_045643445.1 Eubacteriales bacterium | reverse complement strand
ACTCCATCTGCGCCTTGATTTTTTGAGAATAGGAATCACTCACGATACGCGAATAACCTCACATTCCAGTTCACAGCCGTATTTTTCAAGAATCACACGGCGGATATGCTCGATCAGCGCCACGACGTCCTCAGCCGTTGCACCGCCGACGTTGATGATGAATCCGGCGTGCTTTTCCGAAACCTGCGCGCCGCCGATCGTGTAGCCTTTGGGCCCGGCCTCTTCGATCATCTGACCGGTAAAATGTCCGGCACAACGTTTGAAGACAGATCCGGCGCTCGGATACTCAAGCGGCTGTTTGGCGACCCGGCGGCTCATGAAATCGTTCATTTTGGCGGTAATCGTCTCTTTGTCGCCGTCTGCAAGCGAAAAGGTCGCCGAGAGAATCAGCCGATTCGTATGCCGGTAGACACTGTCACGGTATCCGTATATGTGCTCCGGCAGCGCGATCGTATGTACGGTCAGCGTGTCAAGGTCAAGATACGTGCTCTCGCGCAGAACAAACGAGATTGCCCCGTCGTATGCACCGGCGTTCATAAAAACGGCGCCGCCCACACTGCCGGGGATGCCGTAGGCAAATTCGAGTCCCGAAAGTCCAGCGTCCGCGGCCTGACGACAGACTTGAATGAGGAGCGCCCCGGCTTCGGCCGTAATCTCGCGTCCGTTCACGCTGATTTTCCGGAGAGCCCCAAGCGACACGACAGCGCCGTCGTAACCTTCATCCGGGAAAAGGACGTTGCTGCCGTTTCCGAGCAGATAGAATTTCACACCCGTCGTGCGGATCTGACGGATCAGCGCAAGGAGAGCATCCACGCTGTTCGGCGTCAGATAGAAAGCAGCAGGGCCGCCAATCCGAAAGGTGGTATGACGGCTCATCGGGCTATTGATTTCGGTTTCGATCTGATCGTCCGGCGCGGCAGTGCTATTCCATTCGGTAATCCACGATCCAAGGGATTTCAGCGAATCAGTCATTCAGTCCTCCACCAGCAAAAACTCCGCGAGTTCGGAGAGTTTCTTTACAGTATATGTCAGTTGTCTCCCGTTGTCCGGCAGTCCATCCGGATTGTAGCGGCAAACATCCAGCCCGTAAGCGATCGCGCCGTCACAGTCGGAGGTCAGCGAATCACCGATCACGAGCACGCGCTCCTTCGGCGGATGCCCGAGTTTTTCCATCACGAAGTCGAAGAATTCCGGCTTCGGCTTGGCGGCACCGATCTCCTCGGATATAAATACATGAGGAAAATACGGTTTGAGCAAAGAGCCGTCAATCCGGCTGCGCTGAATCGACGTGATACCGTTCGTAACGAGGCACATCGTGTAAACCCGGGACAGCCGGCGGCAGATTTCCTCCGCTCCGTCGATCAGGCAGGACTGTGCGCCGAGCGTCGCCATGTACGTCTCCGCAAGACGCCGCGCATCCTCATCCGATGCCGGAAGTCCTATTTCGGCAAGCAGGAGACGGAAACGCTCCGTTTTCAGCTGATCGAGCGTGACCTCCTGCCGTTCCAGCCGTTTCCACAAACCATCGTTGATGGCGGAATACGTACGGTACAACTCGTCGAAATAGGTGAGCCCGCAGGATTCCGCCGTCAACTGAAAAGCGTTATATTCGGCCGTCGTAAAGTCGAGAAGCGTGTTGTCCGCGTCAAACAGCAGAATATCGTATTTCCGCATTATTTCACAAATTTGTGGTAGGTCTTTTTGCCCTTCTTAACGATGACGCCGTCTGCGCCGAACGCGCCTGCATCCACGGCGGCATCAAAAGCCGCGACCTTTTCATCGTTTACGAAAACGCCGCCCTGCTGGATCAGCCGTCTCGCTTCGGACTTGGACGGGCAGAGGCCGGATTTCAGCAGCATATCAATAACGGTAATCTTCCCGTCGGTGAAATCATCGTCCGTGAGCGTCGTAGTGGGCATATTTTCGGTGTTTGCGCCGCCCTGACCGAACAGAGCCTTGGCGCCTGCCTGTGCCTTCTCGGCCTCTTCTTCGCCGTGTACGAGCTTCGTCAGTTCGTATGCAAGGATTTCCTTCGCGTGGTTGA
The DNA here is from genome assembly GCA_045643445.1 of Eubacteriales bacterium. Lineage (GTDB taxonomy): Bacteria > Bacillota > Clostridia > Oscillospirales > CAG-272 > UMGS1696. Next base: position 1,057 of record JAZUKT010000238.1, on the reverse strand, counting down.
GCTCGCTGCCTTCCCACTTGTCCATCTCGTCGATCTGTTCAAGCGGCAGGAAGGTGAGCATACGGATGCACTTCATAACATCCGAGTCGCCCACGTTGCGCCAGTACTGATAGAATTCGAACGGGCTCGTCTTGTTCGGGTCAAGCCATACGGCGTTGCCGGCCGTTTTGCCCATCTTCTTGCCCTGCGAGTCGGTCAGAAGCGTGATCGTCATGCAATGTGCGTCTTGGCCGAGCTTGCGGCGAATAAGTTCCGTACCGCCGAGCATATTCGACCACTGGTCGTCGCCGCCGAACTGGAGGTTACAGCCGAGCGTCTGATACATGTGATAGAAGTCGTAGGACTGCATGATCATGTAGTTGAATTCAAGGAACGAAAGTCCCTTCTCCATGCGCTGCTTGTAGCATTCGGCACGGAGCATATTGTTGACGGAGAAGCAGGCGCCGACTTCACGGAGCAGTTCAACGTAATTAAGGTTAAGAAGCCAGTCGGCGTTATTGACCATCATAGCTTTGCCTTCGCCAAAGTCGATAAAGCGCTCCATCTGCCGCTTGAAGCACTCGGCGTTATGCTGAATATCTTCTTTTGTCAGCATTTTTCTCATATCGGTACGACCGGACGGGTCGCCGATCATGGTAGTGCCGCCGCCGATCAGGGCGATCGGACGGTTCCCTGCCATCTGAAGACGCTTCATGAGCGTCAGCGCCATAAAGTGACCGGCGGTCAGGCTGTCTGCCGTGCAGTCAAAACCGATATAGAAGGTTGCCTTCCCGTTATTGACAAGAGAACGGCGTTCTTCTTCGTTCGTAACCTGCGCGATCAGTCCGCGCGCCTGCAGTTCTTCGTAAATTCCCATGGTATTCTTTCTCCTGTATGAATTACAAATTGGATTCATGTTTATTGGTGAGCATTTCCCGCGCGGCAGCCGTCTGCTTCTCCGTAACGGCAATGCCGCCGATGATGCGCGCGATCTCAGCCGTGCGTTCTTCACCCGTAATCTCGCGTACGCCGCTTTCCGTCCGTCCGTCCGTCTCGTGCTTTTCGATCAGCAGATGAC
>JAZUKT010000237.1:0-7594 GCA_045643445.1 Eubacteriales bacterium | reverse complement strand
CGCGCCCTTATAGTTCTTCGGGAGATAGTAGTAGGAGGAACGTTCCAGACGGAGCGTATTGCCGTATTCGATCTCCTTCGGGCAGAACGGACCGTTTGTGACAATATAGGTGGACTTGCACGCCCAGCTGTCCTTATAGTGCGTGATCACGTCTTCACGGAGCGGAGAAAGCGCGATGGAGGAGCAGTTTTCGAAGAAGCGGTCGAGGTCGATCTTCTTCTCGAACTGCACCTGCAGCGTGTAGGTATCAACAGCCGCGATGCCGAGGTCGTCAATGGAGGCGTCGCCGAGCTTGATGTCGTATGCGTTCTTGATGTCGAACAGGAGAGAAGCCGCTTCGTTCGGATTTTCCGCTTCGAGCAGACGCTTCCAGGAGTAAACGTAGTCAGCGGCCTGAACCGTTCTGCCGTCGCTCCATCTCGTGTCGTTCAGTTCGATGAGGATGATGAAATCTTCCCCGTCATCCACGTCGACGGTGTAATTTTTCATACCGGCCTTTTCCCACTTGCCCTTTTCGTTGAGGCGGGTCAGCGGCTCGTAAAGGAGGCTCATGATCTTGAGCATGGCGTCGTCGGTGATGCTCTGCTGCGGGTCAAAGTCGTACACTTCCGTCGTGAGGTACATATCAATAATGGCACCCTTGTCGTACTCGCCGAGCTCGTTCTTTTCGAGCGTTGTGCAGGCCGTCATAGCTGCGGCGGCCATCAGAACGGCAAGTACCAGGGACAGCACTTTTTTCATAATTCAGAATTCCTCCTCGTGGCTCTTTGAATAATGCGATACGTATCGGTTATATTAAACTCGCTATATTATAGCATGACTTCGGCGCATAATCAACACATTCTTTGTATTTTTTCGCAAGATTCATCCACATGCACAATTACAGGCGTAATTTTTGTGCAAATTTTACACCGCCGTTCCCGCGCTCCGCCGTACGGTGCCGAAGCCGGAATAATGCGGTCGGAATCGCCTCTGCGGCGTCGGAAAAAGGAGGATTTCATGGCAGCCGGTTTCATTTATCTGGACGGGATCCCGGGCGAATCCGGGCGGCCGCTCCGCTTTCCCGATCCGACAGAGAGCGAGATCGACGGATTTCCGCTTTTCTCCGCGTCCGACGGCATGCACTCCTATCAGACGCTCGTATCGGGGCAATGCTGGCTTCTGCCGTCCGCCGATCTTCGCCGACTCCGCAAAGCCGTGACCGCCGTGCTTCATGATTATCTCGCCGATGCCTCTCCCCTGCTCGTCTGCGGACTCGGACGCGCTTCCCTGACGCCGGATTCGCTCGGTCCGCGCACGGTACGGCGGCTCACGATTCCCGATCCGGCACGCCCATCCGCCGTCCGCTATGCCGTCATTCCGGGCACAAAAGCCGAAACGGGCTTCGAGACGGCGCGGCACGTACGGGCGCTGGTCGGCGAACTGCATCCGGCGGCGCTGCTCGTGATCGACGCGCTGTGTACCGTGCGGCCGGAGCGGCTCGGAACAGTGCTGCAGGTGACGGACGCCGGGCTTGAACCGGGAAGCGGGATGCCCGGTTTCGGCGGCGACGGACGGATCGAGCGGGAAACGGTTGGCTGTCCCGTCATCTCCGCCGGCGTGCCGCTCGTGCTCGCGTCCGATCCGTCCGGGGGAAATCCGCTTCTTCTGACCGACGCGGCCTGCGATACGGCTGTCTCCGTCTGGGCGTCCGTGCTCGCCTCTGCCATCAACGCGCTCTGATTTCCCGGAGATTGCGGCATATTTCCCGAGTCCGGCGCATAGGATGTACCAAAAAACCATGGAGGTACGCTGCCGTGACGCATGAATCCGATTCCGAAACCGCTCTGCTGCCGGTACCGATCCGAACGGACGAGCCGTCCACCCCCACGCAAAAAGCAGTCCCGGTGCGCCGCCGTTCGGTCTTCCGGCTGATCCGGCTTCTGCTGGCCGCCGTCGCGGTGGTCTGTTTTGTCGGCGCCGCCGTGATCCTCTTCACATCCGCCGGATTCGATCGGCACACGCTGCCGCTCTATATGCTCGGCGATCTGACAGGCGGGCGGCAGTTCGTCCGTTACGTGCCGTTTGCTCCGCCGGTCGGCGCTCCTTACGCGGACAAGTCCAAGCCGAACGACATAAAAAATCCTCCCGTCCCGGAATCGGCGGACGAGCACGCACCGCTTTCCGCGGAAGAGAGGACACAGCTCTTATACTTATCGAACGAAACGCCGTACGAGCCGGACATGGAGGCGCTGCTCGCTGAGGATCGCGTGATCCCGACAATGGCGGAACTCACGGACGCCTGCGGAGAAGACGCGCCGCTCGTGCTGATCCTGCATACGCACGGCACGGAAGCCTATGCGGACACGGCAGACGACGGCTATCGGAGCACCGATCCGGCCGTGAACGTCGTTTCCGTCGGCGCGGCGCTGGCTGATCGGCTCACGGAAGCCGGGATCCCGGTGATCCACGACACGGTCTGTTACGATTATCCAGACTACACCCTCGCCTATTACGACGCTTCCCGCTCGATCCGGCGCACGCTGGAGGCGTATCCGTCGATCTGCTACGTGCTTGACGTTCACCGCGATTCCGCCGAAACCGAAGACGGCGTCTGTTACGCTCCGGCCGTTCTGTCCGAGAAGGGCGACGCGGCGCAGCTCATGTTCGTCGTCGGCACCGATTACGGCGGATCCGGCCATACGGCATGGGCTGACAATCTCGCGCTCGCCGCCCGGCTGCAGCTTCGGCTCGGAGAAGACGTGCCCGGGCTGATGCGGCCGATCAACGTAAGAAGCGCCTCCTTCAACGAGCAGTACACGCACGGTTCCCTCCTTCTTGAGGTCGGAACGTGCGGCAACACCCGTGAGGAAGCGCTTGCTGCCATATTCTATTTTGCCGATGCCTTCATCGACGAGATCCGCGGCTGATCAGAACGCCGTCAGCGCCTCTGCCTCTGCAAGAGACGGAAGCATCACGTCCGGCTGCTCATCCGCCGATGCCGCTTCCGCGTCCGCCGCTTTCGTTTCGCCGGTCAACACGAGCACCGACGTGATCCCGTGCCGCCGTCCGGCCGCGATATCGGTGTACAGCCGGTCGCCGAACAGCACCATATCGCCGAAATCCGTCCCGGTGATCGCCGCGATCATATCGACCGTCGCCCGGTGCGGCTTGCCGAAGAACGTCGGCTCGACGCCCGTTGACGCCGTGACCGCCGCCGCGATCGCTCCGCTGTCCGGGATGAAGCCGCTCTCCGTCGGGCAGTTGAAATCGGGATGAGTCGAGAGATATTCCGCCCCGCCGCGGATGAAATCGCACGCCGCCGTCAGTTTATCATAGGTGAGCGAGGTGTCAAAGCTCGTGACAACGATGTCCGCCCGCCGACCGTCCGGCACGCCGTTCTCATCCGAAACGAGATCGACGCCCGCCGCCCGGAACTGACGGTACAATTCGCGCGTGCCGAGGAGATAGACCGTCTTCCCCGGCCGATTCCGCGTCAGAAAAGCCGCCGTCACGCTGCCGGAGGTACAGATCTCCTCCGCCGACGGCTCAAAGCCGAGTTTTTCGAGTTTTTCGAGATAAAAAAGCGGATCGTGCGACGCATTGTTCGTGAAGAAGAGAACGCGCCGCCCGTTTTCCCGCAGTTTTTTAATATAATGGATGGCAAAATCAAACGGCCGGTTTCCGAGATAGATCGTTCCGTCCATATCGAAAACGAACAGCCGCTTTCCCCCGAGCAGGGCGCTGACTGCCGCTTCGTTTTGTTCTGTGAGCATCGTTTACTTCTCCGGGGCAGCGAATCCCGACAGCGCCGCGCCGATGACCGGGCCGAAGGCGGAGTTATCCGGGATAATGAAGTTCATATCGAACATCCGGCTGAGCGTACCGAAAACAACGGGCGCCTGCTCCACGTCCGATAGATTGCCGGTCAGAACGATATCCCGCACGCCGTAATTCCGCGCCGCGAAGATCGAGACCATGCCGATCGTTTCAAAGACCATATTGAAAAGTCCGAGGGCGATATCCGCGTTCGTCGCCAGATCGCTGACGCTGCCGAAGTTCGACGCCGTCATGATGTCGCCGAAGCCCGGCACGATGTCGGCTTTCGTGAGATCGCTGATCTTGAGGTCGACCTTATCGAGCGATCCGCCGCGCGCCAGTTCGGAGATGTGCTCGACGTTGTCCATACCGAGCAGCTTCTTCGACAGGCCAAGCAGCGTACCGCCGCCGACGCCCGTACCGCCGAGATATTTCGGTTCGCGTCCGTGTTCCGCATAGACCAGCGCCGTGCCGGTCCCGCAGCTCGTTACGATGGCGCGCTCCATGCCGGAGAGGTACAAGCCGCCCATGCCGATGCAGCGGAATTCCGGGATCGTCTCGCACGGCAGCTCGTACAGCGGTTTCGTCAGATACGACGAGCCCGCGCCCGTGACCATCACTTTTTCGATATCCGAAAGGTGGAGATTATTCTCGTCGAGGAACCGGCCGAACGCGCCGTACAGCGATGTGATCGGATCCGTTGCCCGAACGAACAGCGGCATGATCAGCGATGCGTCTTCCCTCTTTCCGCTCGAGCGGTCAAAGCCGACGATCTTCGTGGTGCTGCCGCCGATATCAATGCCGATGATGATGCCCTGTGCCATAAGTATCTCCTGCGTTTTCTATAATAAAGTCAGTATAGCATACGCCGGACGAAAAATCAAGCGAGATCGGACGCATTTCCGTCATCTGCGCTGAAAAAGCGCCCGACAAATGAAAAAACGGAGCAAAAACGCACGTCCGCGTCTCTGCTCCGCCTTTTTTTCATCAAATTATATCCGCCATGATCCGGCGGAAAAGCGCTTCGTCCGACGATGGGATCAGAACGGAGACGGCGATATTGCTCACCGACACCCCGAGCACGCGGATCCCGTTTCGGTACAGCCGCAGCAGAAAGCCGTCGGCCGCGCCCGTTTTCTGAAGTTCGTCGCCGCACACGGACACGAGCATGGCATCCCGCTCCATGACGGCTTCGTTATCCTCCGGCCGGAGATCCACACGCGGCACGGCGGCTATCGTGACCGATCCGTTCCGCACGAGAAAAGGTACGCATTTTTCCCGATCCGTCAGCGGTCCGCTTCCTTCAAAAGAAAGCACCGCCCATCCTTTTTTCACCGTCCAGGCGCTGATTCCGTACATACAGCCTCCCGCTGCCGGTGACAGATTCCGTCAGGCTTCGCGGATGCGCATGATGCGCTGAACTTTGATCCCGTCGAGCGCCGCCGTGAGCGTCTTTGCGTCCACCGCGCCGGTCTCCGCTTCGATCACGCCGCCTTCGTCCGAGACGACGGTGACCGATCCCGCGGCCTCTTCCAGCCGTTCGATCAGTTCCGCCCGTCCGACCTCCGCGCGCACATAATACGGGAACGGTTCCCCTTCAAGCGGCAGGAGCGCTCCATCCGTTCTGCGGAACACGGGCGCCGTTTCATGAGACGCCGCACCTGACAGAGAGGCACACACATCGGACACGACCGCACCGGCTGTCGGGAAGCGTCCGGCACCTCTCCCATAATACAGGATATCCCCGGTCAGCGAAAACGTGACGGAAATCCCGTTATACACGCCGCTGATCCCGGCAAGCGGATGCGCCTTTTTCACCATCATCGGCATGACGCAGGCCGTCAGACCGTTCTTCCCGACCCGCGCCTCCGCGATGTAGCGTACCGCCGCGCCGATCTTCTCGGCTCCGTCGAGATCCGCCGTCGTTACGTCGGAGAGCGACTGCACAGCCACGTCTTTTTCTTCGACGAGGATCCCCGACGCAAGCGCCGCGAGGATCACGATCTTGCGCCGTGCGTCCAGTCCGTCAATATCGGCCGCCGGATTCTTTTCGGCGTACCCGAGCGCCTGTGCCTCCGCGAGTGCTTCCGCGAAGGAGACGCCTTTTTCCTTCATTTCCGTGAGAATATAGTTCGTCGTGCCGTTGACGATACCGCTGATCGCCGTGACCGTTTCCCCGGCCAGCGAGGTGAGGAACGGACGGATCACGGGAATGCCGCCGCCGACGCTCGCCTCAAAGAGGTAATCGACGCCGCAGCGCTTCGCCGTTTCAAGCAATTTGTCGCCGAAGCCCGCCACGACTTCCTTATTGGAGGTCACGACCGATTTGCCCGCCTCCATGCAGCGGACGGAAAACTCGTATGCCGGATGACTGCCGCCCATCGTTTCGCAGACGACGGCGACGTCCGGATCGGCAAGGATCGGCTCGAGATCGTGCACGACGCGATCTCCGTACGGAGAATCCGGGAAGTCGCGCAGGTCGAGAATGTATTTGACGTCAACCGCTTCGCCGCAGACGGAGGAGATCTTCTCCCGGTTTTCGGCGAGCACTTCCGTGATGCCGCCGCCGACGGTGCCGAAGCCGATGATTGCGATATATTTCATATGTGTTCCACCCATCGTTTTTATTTTGTCCATGATACCACAGACGACGGAAAAAATCAAGAGACTGCGCCCGTCATTCGTGACTAATTATGCAAAAAATCCGATAAAACCGCGTATTTTTTCGCGTCCGGCGATAATTTATGTAGAATTTCAGTCATCCGCTCCGTCGGTCGGCTCGCCGTCTTCCGCCGTTCCGATGGTCAGAAGCTCCCGGATGCGGTCTTCTCTGCCCTTCAGATACAGCCAGCCGATGAGCGCTTCGAGCCCGGTCGCCCGGCGGTATTCGGCCGGAGATGCGGCGCGCGGCACGTTCGAGTGACCGATATTGCGGCCGCGGCGGAACTGGCTTTCCTCCTCTTCCGTGAGAAGCGGCAGGATCCGCGCGACAATTTGGCTCTGGCGCGGCGCAGTGACGTAACCAAGTGACGCAACGCTCGGATGCGGCTCGTTCTGCAGCACCAGCGTTTCGCGCACAAACAGCTCGTACACACAGTCGCCGAGATACGCGAGATTCGCGGCAGGCAGCAGATCGGGATTCGGTTTTGATTCCATGATAGATTCCTCCGATTATGGCGCGGGAATAGCGCTATTGTATCACACTTCGCCCGGAATTGCAAGCGTTCTTACAGACGGCAGAGATAGGAAAGATCGCCGACCCACGCGGATACGTCGTCGAAGGACACCATCTGCGCGGGCGAGCTGACCGACACGACCGGGATGGCGTTGAGGCCGGAATTGAGGATATACGCGAGCGACACGGCGGTAAGAGACACATGGTAATGCGCGGCCTCCTCCCGGAGATAACCGTATATACGGCGCTCCCGCTCGGAGAGATCGGCCTCTCCGCCGAGTTTGTCGTAGAAACCGCCCGCCGCGGCCTGATACGGAATGAGCGGCAGGCCGTACGCTCTGTGCAGGCGCAAAAGATCGCTGTCCGTGGCGACGAGGCCGTCCGTATTCACGTAAGCCGCGCCGTCGGAATCCTTCATGGCGCATTCCTCATGCAGGCTCCACTCGTTCGACACGCCGAAAAAGAGCTCCGGCCAGTCATCTCCCATATAATCGAGCCCTGCCGCGACACGTCCCGCACGGTAATTCGAGAAGCCGAACCGGCGGATCTTCCCCGTTCGCACGGCCTCGGCGAGAAAATCGACGATCTCGCGGATATCGACCGTCTCGTCGTCCCGGTGCA